>NZ_DASZKT010000216.1:0-69435 GCF_035552695.1 Actinospica sp. | reverse complement strand
GCCGTATGCCGCCTTGCCCCGTGGGCGTCCGGCGTCGCGCATCTGGTGGGCCGTCTGCCTGTTTCGCCGCTGGATCGCCCTCAGCTCCATCTGTGCTCCCAGGGACTCCATCGAGAACCGCAGTTCGTCAGAGTCGTCGCTGAGGTCCCACGGGCCATCGTGCCCGTAGGTCACGAGCAAGCGGCCCGACACCTTCATCATCTGGCCGGTGGCCAAGACGTCGAGCTGGTTGCGTCCGATCCGGTCGACTGCCGCGCCCGCGATGCCGTCGTACGGACCCATCTCGCCGCGCAGCCACGGGCCGAGCTTCGGCCGGTCGAGCGGGTTCATGGCGCCCGAGACTTCCCAGTCGTCGGCCCATGCGATGATGTGACCGCCTACGGCCTCGACGGCACTGATCACCTGGTCTTGTTGCTTTTCCGGGGGGCTAGTCTTGTCAGTCGTTCGGGACAGTCGGCGGACGCCAACCAAGCACTTGCCGCATCCGTCGTAGTCTGTGACCAGCACGCGATCTATCATTCCCCGGTCTCCGTCTCGCTGCCATGTATTTAGAGACGGCTCCTGCAGGGGAAGTAGAAGGGACTACCGTGTCTCAGGGCACTGCACTCGCATCAGCACGTCCGCTCCGCCGCCCCGCGCGGGTGGTGCTGGCGGCGTTGACGCTGCCGGCCGTACTCGCGCTGGCCGGATGCGGCGATACGACGAACGCCGCGGCACCAGCGATCGCCACGGCGACCGGGTCCGCGGTGAACAGCGCCGCCGTGCACGGCGCGATCTGCGCGAAGGTCGAGTCCGCGTGGGCCAAGTTCGTCCCGAACGCCGGCTACAGCGTGATCACCAAGCGGCTCACCAGCGGACGCGAGATCCAGATCTACCGGTTCGACAACCCCGCGTACGTCCGGGTGAGCACCGGGCTGTACGGCTCGCTCACCGGCAACCGGGAGTTGCAGCTGGCCCGCGACGTGGACGTCCTCGCGGGGTCCGCCGGCGACGTGAACAACGATCCCGGCCAGACCATGTCGCCGAGGCAGTACCTGGCCACGGTCAAGGGGGCCGCGGCGGTCGTCGCCAAGGACTGCGGCACGACGCTCTACATGCCCGCCTGACCCGTCTGAGCCGCCTGACGGCGCGTCAGAGGTACTGCCCGGTCGAGGGCTCGGCGGTGATCGTGCCGAGCCCCTCGCGCCCGGCCTTGAGCGCGTAGAGCTCCGCCAGGGTCAGGCCGCGCACGGGTACGGTCTCGCCGACGCCCAGCCACTCGGCGGCCTCGCCCGCGCTCAGCGGGCCCACCTCGATCTGCGCGAGGCAGCGGCCCGGGCGGACGACGGCCGGGTGCAGCCGGCCGAGCGGCTCGTTGGTGGTGATCGCCACCAGGATGTTCTGGCCCTGGCCGAGCAGGCCGTCCGTCAGGTTCAGCAGCCGGGACAGCGCCTGGCCCGCGGTTTGCTTGGCCTCGCCGCGGATCAGCTCGTCGCAGTCCTCGAGGATGAGCAGCCGCCAGCGCCGGTCCTGCTGCCCCTCGCCCATCACGACCTCGAGCAGGTAGCCGGGCTCGCTCAGCAGCCGCTCCGGGTCGAGCACGCAGTCCGTGCGGCACCACGAGCGCCACGCCCGGCCGAGCGCGCGCAGCGCCGTCGTCTTGCCGGTGCCTGGCGGTCCGTGCAGCAGGATCAGCTTGCCGCTCACGTCCGCGGGCTTGAGCTCCATCAGCCGCTCGAACTGGCCGGCCACCGGCGCCGAGTAGTTGCGCCGCAGCTCCGTCCAGTCCTGGGCCTCGATCGCCCGCTCCTGGTTGACCGCGCCGTTCGCCGTGGCGTGCCAGAAGCCGAGGCTGACCCGGTCGTCGCGCTCCTTGACCTTGCGCCGCACCAGCCGCGCGGCCTGCTGGCCGATCCTGAGCGCGGTCCGCTGGTCCCGCGCGGTCACCGTCACCTCGCCGTGGCCGGGGTAGTAGCGGTGCACGAACATGCTCCAGCCCTCGCCCGCCGCGTACAGCACGCGCTGGCCGGTCCTGGCCTCGCGCAGCAGCTTCGCGCCCTCCGGCAGCCGCCACGGACCCGGCTTGAACGCCGCGACCTTGACCACGTGGGCGTGCGGCTCGCGGCCCTCCGCGAACGCGGCGAGGAACAGGAACTGGCAGATCGTGACGACGTCGACATCGTCGTCCACCGAGCCCCAGTCGAACCACGACCCGCGCCCGCCGGGCAGCGCGGACTCGCCGAGGAAGGACTTCCCCTCGGCGATTTCGCGCAGCAGGTCGCGGGTGGCCGCGGTCCCGTTCTCGGTCATGGTCACGAGCGGCCATGATCCTCGGCCGCGGCCCGCCCGTCCACTGGTTTGGTCCCACGTCATACGGTGCGCATACGGACCGGTATCGAATGAGTAACGGCCAGCAATTGCGTGGATTATCGTCGAGATGACTTGCAACTGCGGCACTAGTCTGGGTGACTGTGACGCAAACACGAGCTTTCCGGATCGGCGAGGCCGCCGAGTTGCTCGGAGTCAGCCCGGACACCGTCCGGCGCTGGATCGACGCGGGCCGCCTGCCCGCCGATCGAGGAGGGGAGAGCGGCGGACACCGCACCATCGCGGGCCCCGACCTGGCCGCCTTCGCGGCGACCTTCGCGGACACCGAGATGCGCGAGCGCTACGGCGCCGTCTCCTCGGCCCGCAATCGGATGCGCGGGATCGTCACCCGGGTCGTGCGGGACGGGGTGATGGCCCAGGTCGAGATCCAGTCCGGGCCGCACAAGATCGTCTCGCTGATGAGCCGGGAGGCGGCGGACGAGCTGGGTCTCGAGCCCGGCGTGCTCTCGGTCGCCGTCGTCAAGTCCACCAACGTCCTCGTGGAACGGATCGAACCCTGATGTCTGCCCTCACCCCCCGCCCGCTCCGCCCGGCCCGCCCGATCGCGGCGGTGGCCGTGATGGCGCTCGCCGGCGGCGCGCTGGCCGGCTGCTCCTCGTCCTCCTCGGGCGGCACCGCGGCCTCGAGTTCAGCCTCCGGCAGCAGTCAGGCGCTGTCCGGTAGCATCACCGTGTTCGCCGCGGCCTCGCTGCAGAAGACCTTCACCAGCCTCGCGGGCGCCTTCGAGAAGGAACATCCGGGCACCGCGGTGAAGTTCTCCTTCGGCGGCAGCGACACCCTCGCCGCGCAGATCACCCAGGGCGCCCCGGCCGACGTGTTCGCCTCGGCCAACCAGAGCACCATGCAGACCGTCCAGCAGGCCGGGGACACCACCGGCACCCCGACCGTCTTCGTGAAGAACACCCTGGAGATCGCGGTCTCCCCGGGCAACCCGAAGAACATCAAGACCCTGTCCGACCTGACCAAGCCCGGGCTCAAGGTCGCGCTCTGCGCCAAGACCGTGCCCTGCGGCTCCGCGGCCGTCAAGGCGCTGGCCGCGGCCGAGGTCTCGCTGACCCCGGTCACCTACGAGACCGAGGTCACCAGCGCCCTGACGAAGGTCGAACTCGGCGAGGTGGACGCGGCGCTGGTCTACCACAGCGACATCCTCGGCGCGGACGGCAAGGTGGACGGCGTGGTCTTCTCCACCGCCTCGGACGCGGTCAACTCGTACCCGATCGACGTGCTCAAGGGAGCGACGAACACGGCGGTGGCGCAGGCCTTCGTCTCGTTCATCCTCTCCTCCTCCAGCGAGCAGGTCCTGCTCAAGGCCGGATTCCAGGCTCCGTGACGGATCAGCGCGGCGGAGTGAGGCGGTCGGGGCGCCGGCTCAAGCAGGGCCGCGCCCCGATCGCCCTGCTGGCACCCTCGCTGCTCGGCCTCGCCTTCCTGACGCTGCCGGTCATCGGCCTGCTGGTGCGCACGCCCTGGCGGAGCCTGTCCGGGGAGCTCGCCGGCACCGACACATGGACGGCGCTGCGGCTCTCACTGGAGTGCGCGACCGCGGCCACCGGGGTGAGCCTCGTGCTCGGGGTGCCGCTGGCCTGGCTGCTGGCGCGCACCGACATGCCGGGGCGCGGCGTGGCCCGCGCCCTGGTCACCGTGCCGCTGGTGCTGCCCCCGGTGGTCGGCGGCATGGCGCTGCTGCTCGTCCTCGGCCGCAACGGCATCCTCGGCATCTACCTGGACCGCTGGTTCGGCGTCACGCTGCCGTTCACCACCACCGGCGTGATCGTGGCCGAGTCCTTCGTCGCGCTGCCCTTCCTGGTGATCACGGTCGAGGGCGCGCTGCACGCGCTCGACCCGGCCATCGAGGAGGCCGCGGCCACCAGCGGCGCCGACCGCTGGCAGATCTTCCGCTGGATCACGCTGCCCGACCTGCTTCCGGCCATCGCCGCCGGCGCCGTACTCTCCTGGGCCAGGGCGCTCGGCGAGTTCGGCGCCACCATCACCTTCGCCGGCGACTTCCCGGGCACGACGCAGACCATGCCGCTGGCGGTGTACCTCGCGTTCCAGACCGACCCGCAGTCCGCCATCGTGCTCAGTCTGGTGCTGCTCGCCGTCTCCGTCACCCTGCTCGCCGTGCTGCGTGACAGGCTTTTCACCCGCGTTTAACGTGTTAAGGGTCTTCTTAACTCGAATTCGCAACCACCTGTCTCGGTCGGACGTCACTACCTGCGGCTGAACCAATGGACGTGGGTGAAGAGGCGATGGCGGACCACATAGTCAATGAGGGTGCTGACGAGGCGGAACCGGTTCCGGTTCCGGAGCTCGAAGCGGACGGGCCCTCAGCGGAAGCCGGGCCGGAACCGGACGCCGAGCCCGCCGAGCCGGAGCCGGACTCCGAGTCCGATCCTGCCGATTCGGATCCTGCCGCGTCCGAGTCTGACCCCGAGTCCGTCGAGCCCGCCGAGCCAGTCGAGCCGGAGCCCGAGAGCCTGCGCTCGCTGCAGCGCGCCCGCCGGTCCAAGCGCCGTCGCCGGTTCAAGATCGCGCTGCTGGCGATCACCGCGACCACGGCCGTCGGCGCCGCCACCGTCTTCGGCCTCGCCGCCTGGGACATCCAGCACCTGACGAAGAACCTCAAGCACACCGCGCTGCTCCCGGCCGGGTTCACCGAGCCCGCCGAGTCGGTCGACGCCTACGGCCGCTCGCCGATCAACATCCTGTTGATCGGCTCGGACACCCGGTCCACGGGCGCGGACTGCAGCCTCGGCGGGGACTGCGGCACCGGCGCCAACGCGGACAGCGAGATGATCGTGCACCTGTCCGCCGACCGCAGCAACGCCACCGTGCTGTCCATACCCCGGGACACCGAGACCGACCTGCCCGACTGCGCAGGCGGCGGCCGCGGCATGGTCAACAGCGCGCTGCAGTACGGCGCGTCCTGCCAGGTGGCCACCGACGTCAAGCTCACCGGGATCACCATCGACCACTACATGATGTTCGACTTCTCCGGCGTGGTGGACCTGTCCAGCGAGCTCGGCGGCGTCCCGGTCTGCGTCTCGGCCTCCGTGCACGACCCGAACTCCGGCCTGACGATCAGCGGCGGGACGACCAACGTCGAGGGCAAGCAGGCGCTGCAGTTCCTACGGACCCGGGACGCCTTCTACGACGGCTCCGACCTCGGCCGCGAGCAGGCGTCGCACATCTTCCTGTCCTCGCTGCTGCGCAAGGTCAAGGCCAGTGCGACGCTCACGAACCTCGGTGAGCTGCAGTCGATCGCCGAGACCGTCACCCGGTACACGACCGTCGACAACGGCCTCGACAGCGCGACGGCCCTGCTCAGCCTGGCCAACGACTTCGGCGAGGTGGACGCCGACCGCACCACCTTCCTGACGATGCCGTGGCAGCAGGACACCGACACCGGCGACCCGAGCTACCAGGACCGCGTCGAGGCCTCCTCCGACGCGCAGGGGGTCTTCCAGGCCATCCAGCAGGACAAGTCGTTCACGACGTCCGGCGGCTCGAGCTCCTCGTCTTCCGCGTCCGCCTCCGCGTCGGAGAGTGCCTCGGCCACGGCGTCGGCTTCGGCGAGCGGGTCGGCCGGCGCCAGTGCCACGGCCTCGGCGTCCGCCTCGAAGTCCTCGTCGCCGAACGCCTCCGAGGAGGCCGCCGCGCGGGCCCACCCGATGCACGTGAACGTCGTCAACGCGTCCGGCACCACCAACCGCCACCAGACGGTCGTGCAGCAGGTCTTCCAGGACGGCTTCGTCTACAGCTCCGGCAGCGACGCCACGGCGACGCAGGCCTCGACGACGCTGGTCTACTCGGCCAAGGAGGTCGCCGCGGCGAACGAGCTGGCGACCGACCTGCACCTGCCGTCCTCGGCGCTCAAGGAGACCGGCACCGGAACCACGCTCGTGCTGACCATCGGCACCGACTGGACGACCGGGGCGACGTACTCGACGGCGGGCAGCAGCTACTCCGCGAGCGCCGCGATCTCGGTACCCAGCGACTCTTACGAGGAGAATGGTGCGAACAGCGCCGCGTGTGTCACCGCCAACCCGCAGTATGAGACAGGTTCCGGCACGTCGAGTGCATCACAGTGACCTGAGGTTGACATCCTGCCTCCGACCGGCGCGGACGCTTGAAACGGACGTATGCAATTGCGCCCTCGTGTCGCACTGTGCTCCGGAGACGAAACTCCGCGCCCATTTTGTGACAGCGCGGGGCTATCGGAGGGGCGCTCGGCCCGATACTCTCTGGTCCGTACCACGTTCGCGATTTACCCCAGCACCCACGGTGACCTGCACTTAAGGAAGCTGCGAGTGAGGGTGTGGACGCGGAGAGTGCCCGAGGCGGCGGGTGCGTGGATCGCCTTTTTCGCGGAAGGCCGACCCACCCTTAGACGAGTGCGGCGTAAGGGTTGGCGGTGAACGCGCGCGGTGGCGTTCCGGATTGGTACGGCCCAGAACTGAACCGTTTCGAGCCCGCTGGAGTGGAACAACCGTGGCGCGTCAGTCAAGCCGCATAGCGCGCCGAGTCTTGGTCTCGGCCATGGGCGTGCGTTCCGTACGCTCGATCAGTCCCCAAGTGGTGTTGGGTCTCGTCGTGACGGAGCTGACCGCGCCCGCCGCGCTCGCGGAGGCCCGGCGGCTTACGGCCGGCGCGCTGGAGCGCTGGGGCCTGTCCGAGCGCGCGGGGGACGCCGCACTGGTCATCAGCGAGCTGGCGGGCAACGCGTTGCGGCACGGCAGCGGCCCGGTCCAGCTGGTGCTGCGGCGCAAGCCCACCCCGGCGGGCACGGCCGTGGAGTGCACCGTCAAGGACGCCGGGAAGTGGCGCGGACTCGGTGTGCCGGAGCGCGCGGAGGTCGAAGCCGACCTGGACGCCGAGGGCGGCCGCGGGCTGTTCATCGCCCGGGAACTGGCCGATTCGCTGATCGTGCGCGCGCCGCGCTACCGGGCCGGGACGGTCGTCACCGCCACCTTCACCTCCAACGGCGTCGAGCCCTGCGCGGAGCCGAGCGCCGCCAGCCGCGCCCGCCGCGCCTGGGAGCGCCGGGTCCGCCGTTCCTGGCCGCTGCGCGGCGCCGCCGGATCCTGACCTTCGCCCCGCGAGCGCGCCCCCCGAGTATTCCGCCGCGCACCCGCGCCCTTCGGCCCTTTTTCGTACCCTGATGCGGTCGTTTTGTCATGCCATGCCGGAATTTCCCCGCTGAACAAACGCATTCAGGTATGGGTCCAACTTTATAGCGTACCGCAGGGGTCAATACTACGGAACCTGATTCACGGAATCGTTACGTAGTCGACATGCCTACTCCACGCGGATTCAGTGTGCTGAGTGATGGGGGCGTGATGCGCTAAGAGTCGCCCCCGAACACGGCATCCGCGCCTGCTACCCACGGGCACGGCAAAACCGCTGAAGGAGTCTTATCCATGCGCATAGGTGCGTTCCGCAAGACTGCTCTCGCTCTCGCCGGCGGCCTCGCCGCCACCGCTCTCGCCGGCTACCCGGCGCACGCCGCGACCGGCACGTACACCGGTTTCGTGTTCAACACGAGCTCGGTCTCCGAGCCGACGATCTACGACTTCATCAACTCGGCGACCACGACCCTCGACATGACCATGTACGAGCTCGTCGACACCACCGCCGTGAACGACCTGGTCGCCCGGGAGAAGGCCGGCGTCACCGTCCGCGTCGTCCTCGACGGCCAGCACGCCTCGTACAACTCGTCCGCGATCTCGAAGCTCAAGGCGGCCGGCGTCGGTGTGGTCGAGTCCAACACCTCGCGCTTCACCTACACCCACCAGAAGACGATCACGATCGACGGCGACCAGTCGATGATCCTGACCGGCAACCTGACCTCGAAGTACTACACGACCAGTTGCGACTACGGCGTCATCGACACCGACGCGACCGACGTGGCCGCGATCGAGAAGGTGTTCAACGCCGACTACGCCAACACCGCGATCACCCCGGGCGACGGCGACGACCTGCTCTGGTCGCCCAACACCGCCACCAGTCGCCTGCTGTCGGTCATCAACGGCGCCACCAAGACGTTGGACGTCGAGGAGGAGGAGTTCAGCAGCTCTTCCCTCGTCAGCGCCGTGGTGGCCCGCGCCAAGGCCGGCGTGCAGGTGCGCGTCGTGGTCGAGGACCCGTCCTCGTACTCGTCCGAGGTCTCCGAGGTCAAGGCCGCGGGCGGCACCGTGGTCGGCTACTCGAGCAGCACCGGTTACTACATCCACGCCAAAGCCGTCGTCGCCGACTACGGCCTGTCGGACGCGACCGTCGAGCTCGGCTCGATGAACTGGACGTCGAACTCGCTCGACAGCAACCGCGAGCTCGGCATCATCCTCAACGACACCGGCGTGGAGAAGGTCGTCGAGACCCAGTTCAACTCGGACTACGCCGGCGGCACGGCCCAGTAGGCCGGCAGCCGCGTCATCCGCGTCACAGCGTCCTGATCAAGACTCCGGCCTCCGCTCCCTGGGCGAGCGGGGGCCGGTGATCCGCGCCTACTACCCACAGGCACGGCACAACCGCTCAAGGAGTAATACCCATGAACGCCCGTGCGTTCCGCAAGGCCGCCGTCGTCACCGGCATCGCCGCCGCCTCCGCGCTCGTCGCCTACCCGGCGCATGCCGCGGACGCGTACACCGCCTTCGTGTTCAACACGAGCTCGGCCACCGAACCCACGATCTACGACTTCATCGACTCCGCGACCTCCAGCCTCGACATGACCATGTACGAGCTCACCGACACCACGGTGGAGAACGACCTGATCAACCTTGAGAGCAGCGGAGTGACGGTCCGCGTCATCCTGGACTCGAAGGAGCAGTCGAAGAACCAGTCCGCCTACGACACGCTGACCGGCGGGGGCGTCGGCGTGGTCTGGTCCTCCAGCTCCTTCAACTACACCCACCAGAAGACGATCACCGTCAACGGCACCGAGTCGCTGATCCTCTCCGGCAACCTGACCTCGAACTACTACACGACCGGCCGCGACTACGGGGTCTTCGACACCGACTCCGCCGACGTGTCCGCGATCGAGGCCGTGTTCAACGCCGACTACGCCGGCACCGCGATCACCCCGGGCGACGGCGACGACCTGCTCTGGTCGCCCACCGACGCGCAGAGCCGGCTGCTGTCGATCGTCAACGGCGCCACCAAGACCCTGGACATCGAGGAGGAGGAGTTCAGCGACTCCGCGCTGATCAACGCGGTCGTGGCCAAGGCCGAGGCGGGCGTCGCGGTGCGCGTCGTGGTCGAGGACCCGTCCTCCTACTCCTCCGAGATCTCCAAGATCACGGCGGTCGGCGGCCAGGTCGTCGGCTACTCGAGCAGTACTGGCCTGTACATCCACGCCAAGGCGATCGTGGCCGACTACGGCCTGTCCGACGCCGCGGTCGAGGTCGGTTCGATGAACTGGACCGCCAACTCGCTGGACGACAACCGCGAGCTGGGCATCATCCTCAACGACACCGCGGCCGAGACGGTGGTCGAGAACCAGTTCGGCTCGGACTTCGCCGGCGGCACCGCCCGGTAACCGCGTCGACACCGAGAGGATGGCGGCTGCCCTCGCCGCGTTCGTGACAGCGGATCGGTAGGAACCGCGGGCGCGGCAGGGTAGCTTGGAAACGTGACTATCTTCTTCGAGCTGTTCAGCCCGGGCCAGCGGCACCGTGTTGACGAGCAGGAGCGCCTCGAGCACACGCGCGAGGCAGAGGCGCCCTCGGAGCCCGGCCGCGGACCGATCGACCTCGGGTCCGGAGTCGTCCGGATCAAGCCTCCGGCCTCCACCGATGAGGTGGAGGCCGGAGGGTCGGCGGTCGAGGACGAGGCCGCCGAGTCGTAGGAGCCCGGCGCGGAGGCGAGTCGCGCGCCGGGCTCGGCTCAGGGCGTCAGGCGGGGATCCGCTCCGGCGCCACCGCGGTGGCCGGGGCCAGTGCCAGGTTCAGCACGTCGCGCACGTCCGAGACCAGGTGGATCTCCAGCGCCGCACGCACCTCCTCCGGCACCTCGTCGAGGTCCGGCTCGTTGCGCTTCGGCAGCAGCACGACGGTCGCCCCGGCGCGCTGCGCGGCCAGCAGCTTCTGCTTGACCCCGCCGATCGGCAGCACCCGTCCGGTCAGCGAGACCTCGCCGGTCATCGCCACCTCGGAGCGCACCGGACGGCCGGAGAGCAGCGAACCGAGAGCGGTCACCATCGTGACGCCCGCGCTCGGGCCGTCCTTCGGCACCGCGCCGGCGGGCACGTGCACGTGGACGCCGCGGTCCTTCAGGTCGCCAACCGGCAGTTCCAGCTCGGCGCCGTGCGAGCGAAGGTAGGACAGCGCGATCTGCGCCGACTCCTTCATCACGTCGCCCAGCTGCCCGGTCAGCGTCACGCCGGTCGAGCCCGTCTCCGGGTCGGCCAGTGAGGCCTCCACGAACAGCACCTCGCCGCCCGCGCCGGTCACCGCGAGTCCGGTGGCCACGCCGGGCACCGCGGTGCGCTCCGCGCTCTCCTGGGTGTGCCGCGGGTGGCCCAGGAACTCCGGCAGGTTCTCCTCCGTGACCCGCACCGGCAGCTCCAGTTCGCCGACCGCGGTCTTCGCCGCCGCCTTGCGCAGGACCCGCGCCAGCGAGCGCTCGAGGTCGCGCACGCCCGCCTCGCGGGTGTACTCGGCCGCGATCCGCCGCAGCGCGTCGTCCTCGACCGACGCCTCGTCCGAGGTGAGCCCGGCCCGCTCCAGCTGGTGGGGCAGCAGGTGGTCGCGAGCGATCGTGACCTTCTCCTGCTCCGTGTAGCCGTCGAGACGGACCAGTTCCATCCGGTCAAGCAGCGGCCCGGGGATCGCCTCGAGCACGTTGGCGGTCGCCAGGAAGACGACGTCGCTCAGGTCGAGGTCAACCTCGAGGTAGTGGTCCCGGAACGTGTGGTTCTGCGCCGGGTCGAGCACCTCGAGCAGCGCCGCGGACGGGTCGCCCCGGTAGTCCGCGCCGACCTTGTCGATCTCGTCGAGCAGCACGACCGGGTTCATCGTCCCGGCCTCCTTGATCGCGCGCACGATCCGGCCGGGCAGCGCCCCGACGTAGGTGCGCCGGTGTCCGCGGATCTCCGCCTCGTCCCGCACGCCGCCCAGCGCCACGCGGACGAAGCTCCGTCCCATCGCGCGCGCCACCGACTCGCCGAGCGAGGTCTTGCCGACGCCGGGCGGGCCGACGAGCGCGAGCACCGCGCCGGAGCGCCGTCCGCCGACCGCGGCCAGTCCGCGCTCCTCGCGCCGCTTGCGCACGGCCAGGTACTCGACGATGCGCTGCTTCACGTCGTCCAGACCCGCGTGGTCCGCGTCCAGCACGGCGCGGGCGCCCGGCAGGTCGTACGCGTCCTCGGAGCGCTTGCTCCAGGGCATTTCCAGCACGGTGTCCAGCCAGCTGCGGATCCAGCTCGACTCGGGGTTCTGGTCGCCGCTGCGCTCCAGCTTCTCGACCTCCTTGAGCGCCGCCTCGCGCACCTTCTCCGGCAGCTCGGCCCCCTCGACGCGGGCGCGGTAGTCGTCGCTCTCGTCGGCCGGGCGGCCCTCCAGCTCGGCCAGCTCCTTGCGGATGGCCTCCTGCTGCTTGCGGAGCAGGAACTGCCGCTGCTGCTTCTCCAGGCCCTCGTTCACGTCCTTGCTGATGGACTCGTTGACCTCGAGCTCGGCCAGGTACGTGCGGGTCCACTCGGCGAGCAGCTCGAGCCGCGCCTCGACGTCGATCGTCTCGAGCAGCTGCAGCTTCTGCGCCATGGTCAGGTACTGCGCGTAGCCGGCGGAGTCGGCCAGCGCCGACGGGTCCTGGATCTGCTTGACCACGTCGACGACCTGGAAGGCCCCGCGGTGCTGCAGGATCTTGATCGCGCTCTCGCGGTAGCTCTCGGCCAGCTCGCCGGCGCGCGGCCCCGGCGTCGCCTCGGGCCGGATCTCCGCCTCGACCCACAGCGCGGCCCCGGGCCCGGTCGTCCCGCGCCCGATCTTCGCCCGCCGCGTGCCGCGCACCACGGCCACCGGCTGTCCGCCGCGCAGCCGCCCGACCTGCTCGATCACCGCCAGCGTGCCGTACGCCGCATACTTTCCGTCGGGCCGTGGAACCAGCAGTAGCTCGGGATGTTCCCCCGCGTCAGGATCCAGCCGCGCCGCGTCGATCGCCGCGCGCACGTCGTTGTCGTTGATGTCCAGCGGCACGACCATGCCCGGCAGCACCACTTCATCATCAAGCGGCAGCACAGGCAGGGCCTTGGTGGTGGACGTGATCGCCATGAACGGCTCCCTCTGGTCGTCCGCCGGACTGGCTTACGCCCGACGATTAAGTTGAGTCTGCTGTGCTCAACTTGACGGCCTGACGGGGTGTTCCCCAACCGTGTTCGCTGTGAGCGATCGGCCCATGACGTGCGGCGATGGCTGTTGCGGGGGGTGGGTGCGGCTCGCCGAAGGCAAAATCGCCGCTTCGCGACTGTGATGATCAAGCGCCGCCCGGCTTGGTCTTCGCGAGGCGCACGTCGGCGGCCTGCGGAAGGGCGGATCTCCAGGCTGAATGCTACGTGAAGTGTTGCGCGCGCTGCTTCTTCGGTTCGTCGAGCGCGAGTTCACCCTCGAGCAGCAGCAGCCGCATCCAGCAGGTCAGGTCGATGCCGGTCAGAGCGGGTTCGAGCCCCGCTCGTCGCGTCGAGATCGAGCACCGTCCGGGTATCGCCCGACCAGCGGCGGTGGCCTGCGGGAGCGAGGTATTCGTTTCGGTGCGCGCCGCCCAGGCGAGCTCACTGGCCGAGTCGCTTGAAGAGATGGACGTCCTCGTTCTCCCCGGGGATGCCCAGTGTCCGTCCCGTCTCGACGTATCCGTATTTCTGGTAGAAGCCCGGCGCCTGGAAGGTGAACGAGGAAACGCACACCCGGTCGCAACCGCGCCGCGCCGCCTCCGCCTCGGCCGCCGCCAGGATCTTCGCGCCCCAGCCGTCCTTGCGGTGGTCCGGGTGCACCCACAGCATGCTGATGCCGCACAACCCGGCCCAGGTCCATCCGGTCAGTCCGCCGATGATCTCCCCGTCAGCCTCGGTGACTTTCACGGAGAAGGCACTCTGATCTGCCCTGCTCGTCCCGGTGGCTGCGAAGTTGTATTCGTCCAAGCCCTTGTCAAGGACTTCGGCGAGCCCGGGGTCACGGTCACCAACGGCCAGTGACGCCGCGGCGCGATCATCAGTCATGGCAGGCAGTTTGCCACAGGGATGTCAAGTACTACGCAATGGCCGGGAAGGGTTACAGCGCCCCGCAAGTGCGCGTCGATCCAGCCAACCGCGGCTGCGGCAGGCTGCAATAGCGCAGGCCAGGCAGCACTGTTGCACCCGCGGGCTGCATCCGGCCGACAGCAGTGAAGCGCCGAGGCTAGTGTCGGGTCAGGGCTCGTACCGTTCATATAGCCGAGCGAGCCTGGCGTTTAACTGTTCGCGAAGGGGACTGATCTTGTCCGCCCATTTTTCTTCACGTTGGGAGACTCTTCGTCGGCTTCCACGTAAGGCGCCGACGCTACTTGACCGCGCTGGGAGCTGCGCGGCGGATGATCACTGTCGCGAAGCGGCGATTCTTGGTCGGTTAGCCTGCTGATGCCGGCAAGTCGGCTGCCTGGCGGCCCGCGATCCGGATCTGGCTATACGTGTGGACCTGCGGTCGCCGGTGCGGCTACTGTCGCGGCGTGGCGATCGGCGCGGGCGAGGCACTCGGGGTGAGGGCGGCGGGCCGGCTGGCTCGGCTGGACGGGCGGGTGTGCAGGATCGAGGCGGGGCTGACCGACTCGGAGATCGCGCGGTGCGAAGCGGTGTTCGGATTCGAGTTCGCCGACGATCATCGGGCGTTTCTCGCGGCGGGTCTGCCGGTGAGCATCGTCGAGGACGATCCGCCTGGGGTCATTCGCACGTATCGCGAACCGTGGCCCGATTGGCGGGGTGGGGATCCGAACGAGCTGCGTAAGCGGCTGGACTGGCCGGTCGAGGGCGTGCTCTTCGACGTCGAGCACAACGTGTGCTGGCTTGACGAGTGGGGTGAGCGGCCGGAGGACGTCGGGCAGGCGCTTGACGTTGCTGGCAGGCACCTTGCGGATGTGCCGAAGCTTGTTCCGGTCTATGGCCACCGCTATCTGCCTTCCGGCCACGGCGGTTACGGACACTTGGTGATGTCCGTCTGGCAGACCGACATCATCTGCTACGGCGCCGATCTGGCCGACTACATCGACCGCGAATTCGGTGCGCCGTCCGACGAGCAGAGGTCGTCCGACAAACAGAGGCCGTCCGACGAGCAGAGTGCGCCCAGCGATCCGTCGCCGGATCCGCGGGCGACGGTCGAGTTCTGGCGGGATTTCCTGTGAGGGCTAGGCCCGGTGTTCGGCGGCCCACTGACGTGCGTGGGCGAGCCTTGCCGGAATCGGCGGGTGGGTGGCGAAGAGCAGCACGGTGAGCGGGTGCGGATCGAGGTCCGCGAGATTGCCGACGGCGAGGCGGCGCCAGGTGGCGACGACGGCGGCGGGGTCGCGGGTGAGGTCCATGCCGAATTGATCGGCGCGGCGCTCGATGCGGCGGCTGTAGGCGTTGAACAGCGGGCCGCCGAGCGCGCCGAGGACCGTCGCGATCGCGAGGAACAGCGCGATCGCACGCGGATCCTGCGGGCCGGTGACGTGCGCGGCGCTGTGCAGCACGTGAAGTGACAGCGCCCAGGCGAGTACGGCCACTGAGACGATCGTGCCCACAGCGCCCACGGCGGTGCCGAAGACGACGTCCTGGCGCTTGGCGTGGCCGAGTTCGTGGGCGGCGACGCTGGCGATCTCTGCCGTCTCGCAGTTCTTGATCGTCGTGTCCCACAGCACGATCCGGCGCGTTCTGCCGAAGCCGGAGACGTAGGCGTTGTTCGCCGTCGTGCGCTTCGAGGCGTCGGAGACGAGGACGTCCTGCACCTTGACCCCGGAGCCGTCCGCCAGCTCCATCAGCCGGGTCCGCAGCTCGCCGTCTTCGAGCGGACGGAACTTGTTGAACAGCGGCTCGATCACGACCGGAAGCAGGAAGGAGAGCACGAAGACGAGGGCCACGCCGCAGGCTCCGGCGACGAGCGGCCAGTTGCCGGGCACGGCGCGGGTGATGGCGAAGAAGCCGAGCGATACGGCCGCGAACAGGATCCCGCCGATGAGGAAGCCGCGCAGCGAGTCGAACCAGAACAGCTTCCGCGTGCGCGTACTCAGGCCCCACGCCTTGTTGATCCGCTCCCGCCACAGCGAGAACGGCACGTCGAGCAGCCACAGCACCACCCGCAACGCCACCGCGCCGAGCAACGCCGTCGCGATCCAGCCGCCTCCGGCCAGCTTGCCCGCAGCGTGCACGAGTGCGCTGCCCGCAGGGGAGAAGCCGAGAACGAAGACGGCAACGAGATCGGTGGCGAGCGACGTGTAGCGCACCGGCGCCGTGGCACGCTTCCTGGCCTTCGAGCGCGCGTACTGCTCGGGCGTGAAGTCGGGTAGGTCCGGGACGTCGGGCACTTCGGGGGCGTCGAGATCGGCGGTCACGCGTCCATTCTTACTGCGTCGGGATCGAGATGCCGGTCACCGAACCCGCGAACTCCGTCGTGCCGTCCACGCCCGAGTCGATGGCGAACGACCATGTGCCGCCTCCGGTCGGTGCGCTCGTGAAGTATTCCGATTCGCTGACCGTCTCCCCGATGGTCATCTCCCAGGTCTTGGTGGAATTCTTCGTGCAGTCGCTGCCGGTGGAGTAGTCCAGGACCTTGTCGCCGGCCTCCATCGCGGTCTCGCCGGCCTTCGCTCCGCTGCACGTCCACTCGCCGTCGATCGCGGCGGTGAACGAAATTTTCGCCGAGACGGTGCCGTCGCCGTTCACGGTGATGCTGCTCAGCGTCACCGTGTTGTCGAACAGGTCGGCGGCGAGCTGCTGGTTCACGGTGTACGTGCCGGGCTTGTAGCTGGTGGAACCGCCGTTGGCGCTCGAGCTGGAGCCGGAGGTGGAACTCGCCGAAGTCGTCGCCTCGATGGCGTTGGCGGACGTCGTATGGGTCACGGAGACGCTTCCCGTTCCGCCGGATCCGGTGTTCTGCGAACTATTGCCGCCACGGTCGACGAGCAGCACAGCGGTGATCGCACCGGCCATCACCAGCGCGCCGCCGACGCCGACCAGCGCGAGGAATCCCTTGCGGTCCCGTGAGACGGCCGGGGCCGGCGCGGGCATGCCGTGCAGCGCGGCGAAATCGCTGGGCGGGGTAGGCGTGTACGCGATCGGCTGGCGGTACGGAGGCTGAGCGGACGGGGACGGCGGCGCGGGAGGCCCCGCGGCGGACTGCGCGGGCGCCGCCGCGGGGCCGCCGAGCGCCTGCTGCAGCTCCTGCTTGCGCTGGCTCAGCAGACCCCTGACACCGTCCGGCAGCCACAGGCCGTCGTGCAGGACCGCGCTCGAGGACAGCGACACGTGCTGCAACAGCTGCTCCGGGGTCGGGCGCCGCGCCGGATCCCGTTGCAGCATCGGCGTGACGAGCGCCTTCACGTTGTCGGGGACGCCGGTCAGGTCCGGCTCGCCGGTGGCCGAACGATGCGCGATCGCCAGCGGGTCGCCGGTGCCGAACGGACCGGTGCCGCGCGCCGCGTACACCAGCACACACCCGAGCGAGAAGACGTCGGAGCGCGCGCTCGGGTCCTTGCCGTGCAGCACCTCGGGCGCGATGTAGCCGGGCGTGCCCACGGTCATGCCGACGGCCGTCAGCGAGGTCTCATCGCCCACCGCGATGCCGAAGTCGATGACCACCGGGCCGTCCGCGGCCAGCAGGATGTTGTGCGGCTTCACGTCCCGGTGCACCAGGCCCGCGCGGTGGATCGCCACCAGCGCCTCGGCCAGCCCGCCCGCCAGCGCGAAGACCGCCGACGCGGGCAGCGGGCCGGTCTTGACGACGGACTCCGCCAACGAGGGCGCGGGCACGTACTCGGTGGCTATATAAGGACTCTCCCCCGTCGTGTCCGCGTCCACGACGCTCGCCGTGTACAGCCCGGAGACCGACATCGCCGCCCGGGCCTCGCGCGCGAAACGCTCCCGGTAGCCCGGCTGGTTCGCCAGGCCCCGGCCGATGACCTTGACCGCGACCGCGCGCCCGGCCGGCGAGGTGGCCAGATAGACCCGGCCCATGCCGCCGTCGCCGATCACTGCCCGCAAGCGGTACGGCCCGAGCCGCTGCGGATCATCCCCACCCAATCCAAGCACGGCGACAGCGTAGTACGGGGTGCAGACGGCCAGGCGCGGCGATCAGCCGCCGTTCTCAAGCCGGTCCCGCAGCGTTATCTACCCTGCTCGGCCAGCTCGACGGCCGCCTCACGCGCCTCCTCGAGCAGCAGCAGCAACTCCGCCTCGCCGACCGCCGGGTTGATCAGGCACGCACGCAGCACCGGGCGTCCTCGATAGAGCGAGTCGGTGACGAACACGCGGCCGCGCGCCTGGATCGCCGCCGCGAGACCGTGCGTGATCCGGTCGGCCTCCGCATCGTCGATTCCCGCGGGCGCGTAGCGGAACGCGACGATGGAGACCTCTGTCTCGGCCGCCAGTTCGAAGTCCGCGTCCTTCGCGACCATCTCGTCGAGCTCCCGTGCGGCGTTCGTGCACGCCGCGATGTCCGCCGCGATGCCGCTCCGGCCGCGCGCCGCCAGCGCCGCCCACACCGACAGCGCGCGGAACGGCCGGGTCTGTTCGATCCCGTACTCGCTGTACCAGCCGAGCGGATCGCCCGAGTCGTCGCGCAGATACGGCGGCACCAGCGAGAACGTCTCGCGCAGCTGCGCGCGGTCGCGTACCAGCAGGCAGCCCACGCCCGCCGGGACCTGCAACCACTTGTGCGGATCCAGCGCCACCGAGTCGGCCAGCTCCATGCCCGCGTACCGTTCCGCGATCACCGGGTCCAGCACGCCGAACGCCCCGTACGCGCCGTCCACGTGGAACCAGAGTCCTGATTCCGCGCAGGCCGCCGCGATGTCCCGCAGCGGATCGACCGCGCCCGTGGTGACCGTCCCCGCCGAGCCGACCGCGAGGAACGGCAGCGCCCCGGCCGCGCGGTCCGCGGCGATCGCCTCGCGCAGCGCGGCCGGGTCGAGGTGCCCGAAGCCGTCGTCGGCCACCGTGCGCAGGCTCGCCCTGCCGATGCCGAGCAGCTCGATCGCCTTGCCCACGCAGGAATGCACCTCGGCCGTCGCGTACGCGGTGAGCTGTGGCGCGCCGGAGAGGCCCCGTTCGCGCACGTCCCACCCCGCACCCGCCAGCGCGCGCTGCCGCGCGGCGCCGATCGCCACGATCGTCGCCATGGACGCGCCCGAGGTCAGCAGCCCGGCGCCCTGCTCGTGCGGAAAACCGGCCAGGTCGGCGATCCACCGCACGACCGCGCGCTCCAGGTAGATGTCGGCGTGGTCGCCGCCCGCCGAGGACGGGTTGACCGCCGCCGCCAGCAGCGCCCCGGCGATCCCGGCCGGGTGCGGAGCCGCGTTCACCCAGCCGAAGAACGCCGGGTGCCCGTTGCCCATCGGATACGCCAGCACCCGCCGCTCGATCTCGGCCAGCAGCGCGCCCGGATCGGCGCCCGCCTCCGGCAGCGGCTGCTCGGCGAGCTCGGACCGCAGCCCGGCCGGCGTCGGCCGCCACACCGGATGCTCATCGAGCCCGGTCAGGTGCCCGGACGCCGCGCGCGCGGCCGATTCGAGGAACTGCTGCACGTCGCTCATGGACCAACTTTAAAGCTCCAATATGGCAGGATCATTCCGTGACGACGATCCGCTTCACTCCGGAGGAGACCGCCGCCTGGTACGCCTCCGTGCCCAAGGTCGCGCTGTCCGCGAGCGCCGTCCTGCGCGATGAGCAGGGCCGGATCGCTCTGGTGCGCAACACCTACCGCGACGGCTGGTCGCTGCCCGGCGGCGTCGTGGACGAGAACGAGCCGCCCGCCGAGGCCGCGATCCGCGAGGTGCACGAGGAGCTCGGGCACGAGGTCGTCGGACCGGCCACGCTGCTCGTCGTGCAGTGGGCCGGCCGCGGCATGGGGCCGGTGCAGTTCCTCAACTTCACCTTCGACGTGGGCGTCTGCGCGGATCCGGCGCTGCTCGTGCCGCAGGAGGAGGAGATCGCCGAGATCGGGTTCTACGCCCCGGACGCGCTGCCCGAGGGCCTGCGCCCCTTCATGCGGCACCGCATGGACACCATCATCGGCAACGGCTTCCGCGGGGTCGCGTACCTGCAGGAGAACGACACCTTCTGACCGGGACCGGCCCCGGGCGACGCGAGCGAGCCAGCCGAGCTGACCGACGGCGCTAACCGACCGCGCTAACCGACCGCGCTGAGCTCGGCCACGATCCGCGGCAGCGCCTCGGAGATCGGCTCGCGCACCACCTCGGTGGCCAGGTCGTCGTACGCGGTGGGCTCGTTGTTGACGATCACCAGGTCGGCGCCGTGCATCGCGGCCAGCTCGCACAGCCCGGCCGCCGGCTGCACCCGCAGCGTGCTGCCCACGGCCAGGAACACGGCCGCGCCGCGGGCTATCGCGGCGGCCAGGCCCAGCACCTCCTCGTCCAGGTTCTGGCCGAACATGATCGTCGCCGCCTTGAGGATCCCGCCGCAGCGCTCGCACGGCGGGTCGGGCTCCCCGGCCGCGACCCGGTCGAGCACCCCGCGCATCGCGCCGGTCCAGCCGCAGCGCCACGCGGGCTGGGTGCATACGACCTCGAACATGTTGCCGTGCAGTTCGAGCACCTTGCGCGGCGTCGAGCCGGCCCTGTGGTGCAGGCGGTCGATGTTCTGCGTCAGCACCCTCACACTGCGGTGCCGCTCGAGCTCGGCCAGGGCGAAGTGGCCCTCGTTCGGCTGCGCGTGCCACGCCGGATTGTCCCGCCGCGCGATCCACGAGCGCACCCGCAGTTCGGGATCGCGCAGGTAGTCGGCGTAGTTCGCGGTCAGCTCGGCGATCGGGTTCTGCGTCCACACGCCCATCGGCCCGCGGAAGTCCGGGATACCCGAGGAGGTCGAGATGCCCGCGCCGGTGAGCACGGCGACAGGACCGCGCCGCTCCCGCCAGTCCGGAACCTCGTCGGTCGTCTCGGTACGGTCCACGCCGTCACTCATGCGGTCACGCTATCGAATGACTCACTGATCCTTGACCGAGATTCCGAGCGCCTGAGCCAGATCCACCGCCAGCTCGACGGCCTGTCCGCTGTCGATGATCGCCCCGCGCAGGTTCTGGTAGCCGTCCACGACCTCGACGACGGTCGCGTCCCGGAAGTCCACCCGCGTCAGTTTCGACTTCGCGAACTTGGCCCCGCGCAGCGCGCTGCCCGGGAACTTCACATCCTTGAGCTTCGACCCGGAGAAGTCCACGTCCCGCAGGATGCAGTCCTCGAACACCACCTCGTGCAGCTCGGCGCCGCGGAAGTTCACCGCGTCGAGCTTGCAGCGCTGCAGGACGACGCGGCGCAGCTTCGCGCTGAACGCTTCGATCCCGGCGAGGGCGCTGGAGAGCACGGTCACGTCCAGCCACTCGCTCTCCGCGAGATCCGTGCTCAGCATCCGCGATCCGCGCCACCATACGTCGGTGTGCTTGGTCCGCCGCATCCGCATCTCGTCGAACTGCACGTTCTCGAAGGCGCACTCGGTGAACCGGCTGCTGCCCACGTCCGCACCCCGCTCGTTCGCGGATTCGAAGCGGCACAGGTCGTAGTTCCAGTCGCGCCGGAGCGGGCTCGGGCCCGGCTCCAGCGCCTCCGCATACGGCAGGTCGGCCACGTCCTGCGGGATCTTCGTCATGCCATCACGGTAGACGGCGCCACCGACACGCGCTCAGGCCGCCACCGGCTCGTCCAGCTCCCCGGTCAGCGCGATGATCCGCGGACCGGCCTTCGAGGGCGATCCGGCGTCGAACGGCGGCTGCGGGTCGTACTCGATGATCAGCTGGACCGCCTTGGCCCTGTCCTCGCCGGCGATCTGCGCGGCGAGCGTGAGCGCCATGTCGATGCCGGAGGAGACCCCGGCCGCGGTGACGATCTTGCCCTGCTGCACGACGCGCTGCTCGGTGTACTTCGCGCCGAGGCTCTCCAGCAGCGCCACCTGGGCCCAGTGCGTCGTCGCCTCGAGGCCGTCGAGCAGCCCGGCGGCGGCGAGCACGAGCGAGCCGGTGCAGACGGACGTGGTGTAGCGGGTCGTGGCGTGGATGCGGCGGACCCATTCGAGCATCGCCTCGTCCTTCATGGCGGCGCGCGTGCCCCCGCCGCCGGGGATGACCAGCACGTCGGCCGAGTCGATCTCGCTCAGCGCGGCGGTCGCGTCGAAGGCGAGAGCCGGGTTGTCCGCGTGCACGAGCCCTGCCGCGGCCGCCGCGAAGGTGATCTTCGTGTCGGGCAGCAGGCGCAGCACCTCGTACGGCCCGATCGCGTCGAGGGCGGTGAAGTTCGGGAAGATCGGAATCACGATATCCATGCTCTGAGTCTCGCCGCCGAACCGGCCTGGCGGCAATGACGCATGGGCGACAGATTACGCCATGCCCTGGCGGGTGAACCGCTCCCGATACTCGTGCGGCGCCACCGCGAGGACCCGCTGGAACGAGCGCTGCAGCGTGCGCAGCGTGCCGAAGCCGCAGACCCGCGCGATCCGGTCGAGCCCGTCCTCGGTCGTCTCCAGCAGGCGGCACGCGGCCTCGACCCGCACGGCCTCGACGTACCCGGACGGACTGTGCCCGGTCTCCGTCGGGAACACGCGCAGGAACTGACGCTCGCTCAGCCCGACCCGCGCGGCCAGCGCGGGCACCGACAGATCGGCCCCGGGATGGTCCGCGATGTATCCGAGCAACTCGCGGATCGGCTCGCGCGCGGGCCGCTGGGCAGTCAGCTGCGCCGAGAACTGACGCTGATTTCCCGGCCGCTGGACGAACACCACGAGTTGCCGCGCGATACGCCGGGCCTCGGCGCCGCCGAGATCCTCCTCGACCAGCGCGAGCGCTAGGTCGATCCCCGACGTGACGCCCGCCGAGGTCGAGACCTCGCCCTCCCGGATGAAGATCGGGTCGGCGTCCACGGCGACGCTCGGATACCGCACGGCCAACTCGGCGGCGCGGCTCCAGTGCGTCGTGGCCCGCCGGCCGTCCAGCAAACCGGCCTCGGCCAGGAAGAACGCGCCGTTGCACACGGACGCGACCCGGCGCACCCGCGTGGCCGCGTCCCGGATCCACGCCACGTACCGGGGGTCGGCGACCGCCGCGTCCGTCCCACGCCCGCCGACCACGATCAGCGTGTCGGCACCCGAGAACGGCCGCGCCGTCTCGGCCTGCACGGACAAGCCGTTGCTCGCCGCCACGAGCCCCGGCTCGAAGGCGACCGGGCGCAGCGCGTACGTCCCCCGCGCACGCCGCTCGGCCTGCGAGAAGACCTCGAGCGGTCCGGTCAGGTCGAGGATCTGGAAGTCGGGGAAGATCAGAAAGACGATCTCGCGGGTCATCTCGCTCCCGTCGCTCACGTCGCCCCCGTGATCACGCCAATCGCTCCGCGGACGCCGCGAGCCCCGTCGCGACGGCCTCGAGCCGGTCCGCGTACTCGATCCGCGAGCGCCAGCCCGCCGGGAACGCGTCGATCCCGTACGCGGCGCCGGCGAACGCGCCGGCCAGCGCGGCGATCGAGTCCGAGTCCCCGGACGTCGTGGCCCCGCGTCGCACGGCCGCGGGCGGGTCGTCCGGGAAGAGCAGGAAGCACAGCAGCGCCGTGGCCAGCGCCTCCTCGGCGATCCAGCCCTCGCCGGTGAGCCCACAGGGGTCTGATTCGCGGTCACCGAGCCGGAGGGCCGCCTCGAGCCGGTCCAGCACGCCGAGGCACTCGTCCCAGCCGCGCACCATGAAGGATTCCGCGGAGCCGTCCCGGGCACGCTTCCACAGGTCGCCGAGCCACCCGTAGTGGTAGACCTCGCGTTGCTCCTCGGCCCGCGCCCGCAGCGCGCCCGGCAGGTCCTCGGGCCGCAGACCGCCGAGCAGCCACCAGGTCGCGTACGCCGTGAGCTCGCTCGCCGCGAGACCGGTCGGGTGACCATGCGTCAGCGCGGCCTGGAGTTGCGCCGCACCCGCCCTCGTGGATGAGGAGATGCCCGCGACCAGGCCGACCGGGGTGACGCGCATGTTCGCGCCGCAGCCCTTCGAGCCCGCCTGACTGGCCTCGACCCAGGGCTTGCCCTCCGAGAGCCCCGCGCACGCGCGCAGGCACGTCGTGCCCGGCGCGCGGTTGTTGTCGGGGGAGTGGGCCCATTCGACGAAGCGCCGCGACCACACCGGCGCAAGGATGTCGGCCGTCAGCGGGCCGCCCGACACTTCGACGAGGCCTTCGCCGACCGCCAACGCCATCTGCGTGTCGTCAGTGACGAGCGCGGGCTCCGGCAGATCGGCCGGTCCCTTCGGACCGTACCGCCGCTGGATCTCGGCGACGGAGGCGAACTCCGTGTCCTTCCCCAGCGCATCCCCGTAGGCCAGACCGAACAGCGAGCCCGCAACCGTCATGCGGATGATCGTACGGCCTGGGCGACCTCCGTGGCCGTGACCGTGGCCGTCCCCGTGCGCTTGCCTCGGACGGCCACCAGTTCCCCGACGTGCAGATCGGCTCGGCTGAACGCTTGGGCCTTCGTGCCGAAGCGGGTCTTGTCGGTCAGCGTCACGGTCACCGACTCGCCGTTCGAGAGGACCGTGCCGGTGAACGAATCAGTGCCCAGCGACACGATCGTCACACGGAAGGTCAGGGCGCGCTTGGCGCTCGACGTGGGCGACGGCGAGGCCGACGCGCTCGATCCACTGGAGGCCGCGGTGGCCGCGGGACTCGACGACGAGCCGAACGCGAGCCACGCGCCGAGGCCCAGCACGCCGGCCACCAGTACCGCGCCCACGAAGATCAGTACCGAGCGCGTCCGGTTGGCCGGAGCGGCGGCCATCGGCTGGGTCGGGTAGAAGACCGGCTCCGGCGGCGCCGCGTACTCCGGCGGAAAGGCGTACGCGGACTGGGTCTCCTCCTGCTGCGCGCGCTCCTCGGCCTGCCGCGCGCGGAAGGCGTCGAACTGCCCGATCGGATCGGCGGCGCCGCCCTCGTTCTCATCGCTGGACATGGCACCAGTTCACCCGATCGGACGTAAGAACGGCGTCAGCCCCGGCGCGCGCCGCGCCACAGGTGAAAAACCGGTTGTGCGGAGCGAATCCGCTCTGCCAGCCTCGGAACTTCCCCCTTTTCTCCTTCCGATCCCTCGCCCTGTGGAGTTCCGCATGCGCGTGTACCTGACCGCTGTCCGATTATCGCTGCGCCGCTACCTGGCCTACCGCTCCTCAGCCGTCGCCGGCGCCTTCACCAACACCGTCTTCGGCTGCATCCGCGCGTTCGTGCTGATCGCGCTCTGGAAGCAGAAGCCCGAGATCGCCGGCTGGGACCTGGCCGACGCCGTGACCTACGCCTTCCTCACCCAAGGGCTCATCACGCCGATGGGCATCTTCATGAACAACACCGACCTCGGCCCGCGCATCCGGACCGGCGACATCGCCGTCGACCTCTACCGGCCCGTCGACTTCCAGACCTGGTGGCTCTCCCTCGACCTCGGCCGCGCGCTCGGCGCCGGAATGCTGCGGACCCTGCCCCCGGTGCTCTTCGGCGTGCTGCTGTTCCCGGTCAGGCTGCCGCTGAGCCCGCTGCGCTGGGCGGAGTTCGCGGTCTGCTGCTTTCTCGGCTACCTGATCAGCTTCGGCCTGCGCTACCTCGCCAGCCTCGCGACCTTCTGGACCATGGACGAGCGCGGCATGTCCTCGATCCTGGTCGCGCTCGGAATGTTCTGCTCCGGGCTGATCATCCCGCTCACCATCATCCCGGGCGCGGTCGGCACCGTCCTGCTGCACACGCCCTGGGCCGCGGCCATGCAGATGCCGATCAACGTGCTGCTCGGCACGCAGAGCGGCGGCTTCGGCTACGCACTCGCCTTCGGAAGCCTCTGGGCCCTGCTACTGCTCGGTGCCGGACGCCTGCTCACCGACGTGGCGCGGCACAAGGTGGTGGTCCAAGGTGGCTGAAGTCATGACCGAGGCCGACGACAAGCCGCTATGGGGCCCGGCCGCCTACCTGCTGCTCGTGCGCATCTGGATGCGCGCCGCCTCGCAGTACCGTGTCTCGCTCGTGCTCACCACGCTCGCACAGTTCTTCACCACCTGCCTCGATCTGATCGCGATCCTGGTCATCTACACGCACGTGCAGACGATCGCCGGATTCACGCTGCCGGAGACGCTGTACCTCTACGGCACCACGCGCCTTGCCTTCGCCCTGTCCGACGTCGTGGCCAGCGGCGTCGAAAACCTGGCGACCATGATCCGGCTGGGCAACTTCGACCTCGTACTCATCCGCCCGGTCAGTTCGCTCGCGCAGGTGCTGGCCGACCAGTTCACGCCCAAGCGCTTCGGCAAGCTCCTGACGCCGATTCTCACGCTCGGCTGGGCGCTGCACGCGCTGCCGGTGCACTGGACCGTGCTCAAGGGCGCGGTCTGCGTCGGCACGGTCCTGTGCGGCTTCGCCCTCTACTGCGCGCTGTGGGTGCTCACCGGCTGCGTCAGCTTCATCGCCGTGGACGCCCAGGAGGTCGCGAACAGCTTCACCTACGGCTCCGAGAACGCGACCGAGTACCCGCTGAACATCTTCGGCAGGCCGCTCGGCCTCGCCCTGACCTTCGTGCTGCCGGTCGCGTTCGTCACCTGGCAGCCCTCGCTCTACGTGCTGGGCCACTCCGACCCCTTCGGCCTGCCGGGCTTCCTCCGCTTCGCCTCGCCGCCGGCCGCCGCCCTGCTGTCGGGGCTCGCCGCGCTCGCCTGGCGCGCCTGCATCCGCCACTACCGCTCGACCGGGAGCTGAGCCACGTGACCCTCTCTTCGATCACCGAGCCGATCATCCTCGCCGAAGGCCTGACCAAGACGTTCAGTTCCCGCAAGTCCGCCCCCTTCACCGCCGTCGACGGCATCGACCTGCGCGTGGCGGCGGGCGAGCTCGTCGGCTACATCGGACCCAACGGCGCGGGCAAGAGCACCACCATCAAGATGCTGACGGGCATCCTCAGCCCGAGCTCGGGCCTGCTGCGGGTCGCGGGGTACGAGCCGCAGCGCGAGCGGGTCCGGCTGGCCCGGCAGATCGGCGTCGTGTTCGGCCAGCGCACCACGCTCTGGTGGGACCTGCCGCTCAAGGACTCGTTCACGCTGCTCCAGCGGCTCTACAAGATCCCGCCGAGCCGCTACGCCGCGAACCTCGCCTACTACACCGAGGCCCTGGACCTCGGCCCGTTCCTGGACAAGCCGGTCCGCCAGCTCAGCCTCGGCCAGCGGATGCGCGGCGACATCACCGCCGCGCTGCTGCACGACCCGGCCGTGGTCTACCTGGACGAGCCGACGATCGGGCTCGACGTCGTGTCCAAGCACGCCGTGCGCGAGTTCCTCAGCGATCTGAATCGGCGCACCGGCACCACGATCCTGCTCACCACGCACGACATCGCCGACATCGAGCGGCTGTGCTCGCGCGTCGTCGCGATCGACCACGGCCGGGTCACCTACGACGGCTCGCTGGCCGACCTGCGCGCGGACCGGGATCTGGAGACCGTGGTCCGTGAGCTGTACCTGGGGAGATCGTTGGTTGATACAACCGAGTGAGTGAACGGCGTGCCTCCGCGATCAGTTCCGCCGCCTGGGTGACGATCAACTGAAGATCTTCAGGCGACGTGGCGGAGGTGCCCGATGAGCGGCTCGGCGAAGGCGAGGAACAAGGGCCGGCCCCGGCGCGGGCCGGCCCGCCCGGCCGCGCGCGGCGCCGAACGCGCGGCGAGCCCCGGCGCGCCGCAGCCCATCGACGCGCGCGGCGCCGTTCCCGGACAGCGCTACGGGACGGACCCCGCCGCGTCCGCGCCCGAAACCTCCTCAGTCCCCGGCCCGCCCGCGTCGGAAGGACGCCCCATGCACGGTCTGCCCCCCTCGTCCGTCAGCACCCTGCCCGCCCGCACCGCGACCGCCCCGGCCCGGCTCTCCCTCGCCTCCCCGGCGCCCGCCCCCGACCGCTCGCAGTCCTCGATCTCGGTGCCCGGCCCCGGCAGCTCCTTCGCCCGCGGCTACGCGGCCCCGGCCGACGCCGTCCGCTGCGCGATGCTCGGCAGCCCGCCCACCTTCTGGTTCGACGGCGACTCCGGCCGGCTGACCATCGCCGTCGAGAGCGGCCGCCTGGTGGCCAGCGCCGTCGTGCACATCGGCGAGGACCTCGCGCGGCTCGTCGCCGCGGTGCTGCTCAACCACGAGGGCGAGGCCGCCGACGCGGTCGCCCCGGTGCGCGCCGCGCTCGAGGAGTTCGCGGCGGTCTCCGGCCACGGCGAGGTCGAGGTGACCGCCGACCTGTCCGGGGCGAGCCCGCGGCTCGGCTGGCTCTCCCGCTTCGACCCGGCGCCGTGGGTCACCTGGCACGACTGGTGGGCCGCCTTCGGCGCCAGCCCCGCCGGGCGCACCGCCACCGCGATCGGCGGGGCCGAGGCCGCCGGCGACATCGACGACTGCTTCAGCCGCCAGGGCCTGCGCGTGGTGCGCTGCGCCGAGCCCGAGTGCCGCGCCCCGCTGACCGACCGGCACCCCGCGTGGCCCGGCGTCTGGAGCGCGGCCGGGGGCACGCTGGGCCCGGTGTGCGCCGCGTCCGCCGCCGGGGCGCCGTGGCCCGCCGGGCTGCTCGGCGCCGCCCCGCACCGGGTTGCGGAAGGGTAACGATTCGCCCGGGAGCGCGGAAAACGGGACGAGCTCCGGCCGGAATCTGATTAGTTTACATTAGCTAACTAGTTCCGGGTAAGGATGATTCATGTCCAGCGACGGCTCGATAACCACGGTCGGTGCCCCCCGGCCGGTCCCGCATTCGAAATTCGGCCACTTCCGGCACGCGATGAGCGCGGGTCCGGAGCACTCCCACTACAAGTGGGTGGCGCTGACCAACACCACCGTCGGCATGCTCCTGGCCACGATCAACAGCTCGATCGTGCTGATCTCGCTGCCCGCGATCTTCAACGGCATCAAGCTCAACCCGCTGCAGTCCTCCAACACCAGCTACCTGCTGTGGATGCTGATGGGCTACATGCTCGTCACCGCGGTGCTGGTGGTGACGCTCGGCCGGCTCGGCGACATGTTCGGCCGCGTCAAGCTGTACAACCTCGGCTTCGCGATCTTCGCCGTCTGCTCGATCATCCTCTCGCTCGACCCGTTCACCGGCGGCAAGGGCGCGATCTGGCTGATCGGCTGGCGCGTGGTGCAGGCCATCGGCGGCTCGATGCTGATGGCGAACTCCGCCGCGATCATCACCGACGCCTTCCCGGCCAACGAGCGCGGCATGGCGCTCGGCATCAACATCGTCGCCGCGCTCGCCGGCTCGTTCATCGGCCTGGTCCTCGGCGGCGTGCTGGCCTCGTGGGACTGGCGCTCGATCTTCTGGGTCAACGTGCCGATCGGCGTGCTCGGCACGATCTGGGCCTACAAGTCGCTGCACGAGACCAGCGTGAAGCGCAAGGGCAAGATCGACTGGTGGGGCAACATCACGTTCGCCGCCGGTCTCGCCTCGCTGCTCGCCGCGATCACCTACGGCATCCAGCCCTACGGCGGGCACACCATGGGATGGACGAGCCCGTGGATCATCTCCGGTCTGGTCGGCGGCGTCGCGCTGCTGATCGTCTTCCTCATCGTGGAGGCGCGGGTCGCCGAGCCGATGTTCCAGCTCAAGCTGTTCCGCAACGTCACGTTCTCCAGCGGCAACGCGGCCTCGTTCCTGATCGCCGTCGCGCGCGGCGGCCTGCAGTTCATGCTGATCATCTGGCTGCAGGGCATCTGGCTTCCGCTGCACGGCTACGACTACGCGGACACCCCGCTGTGGGCGGGCATCTACCTGGTGCCGCTGACGATCGGCTTCCTGGTGTCGGGCCCCGTCTCCGGGAAGCTCTCCGACCGGCTCGGCCAGCGCTCGTTCGCCTGCTCGGGCCTGCTGCTGATGGCGGTGAGCTTCGGCGGGATGCTGGCGCTGCCGACGAACTTCAGCTACCCGGTCTTCGCGCTGCTGATCTTCCTCAACGGGGTGGGCGGCGGCATGTTCTCCGCGCCCAACACCTCGATGATCATGTCGAGCGTCGGTCCCTCGCAGCGCGGCGCTGCCTCGGGCATGCGGGCCACGTTCATGAACGCGGGCAGCCTGTTCTCCATCGGCGTGTTCTTCTCGCTGATGGTCATCGGCCTGGCCAGCGCGCTGCCGAGCACGATCGTCACCCAGCTCA
The DNA here is from genome assembly GCF_035552695.1 of Actinospica sp. Taxonomy (NCBI): domain Bacteria; kingdom Bacillati; phylum Actinomycetota; class Actinomycetes; order Catenulisporales; family Actinospicaceae; genus Actinospica; species Actinospica sp. The sequence goes on along the minus strand of NZ_DASZKT010000216.1, from coordinate 39,740 downwards.
CCGCGCAGCACGTGCCCGCCGCGGTGGCCCAGCAGGTGGCCGCGATCCCGCCGGTCGGCGTGCTGTTCGCCGCGTTCCTGGGCTACAACCCGATGCAGCAGCTGCTCGGCAGCCACGTGCTCGCCAGCCTGCCGAAGCAGAACGCCGCGACGCTCACCGGGCACCAGTTCTTCCCGAACCTGATCTCCGGCCCCTTCCACCACGGGCTGATGATCGTGTTCTGGCTCGCCATCGGCATGAGCCTGGTCGGCGCCGCCGCCAGCCTGGCCAAGCCGAAGCTCGCGGACGCCTGACGCCCCGGCCGTCGCCCCCACGACGCCCACCGCCCCGTCGCGCGAGAAGCGCGGCGGGGCGGTGTCTGTCATGCGGCGTGCGGGCTGTCGCACCTCCGCGGCTTCGGCTCGCGAGGATCAGTGCGGCTGCTCGACGCCCTGACGCAGCAGCCGGGTCGCCTCGGCCTCGGTGCGCGGGCTCGGGATCTCGGCACCGGGCGGAAGCTGACGCGCCAGCAGATCCGCGTAGACCTCCTGCAGGTGCGTCGGCCTGCCCGCCGCCGGGGTCGTACCGCCCGAGGTCGGCACGACGACGCCGCTCAGCGGGTCGTCGGTGCGCGCCGCGGTCAGCGTCAACACGCCGCCGACATCGACCGCCGCCGCGTCGCGCGCCGTGAGCGGCTGCAGGCTCCAGCGCTGCTCGATCGTCTTGAGCACGCTGGTGTGGTCGAAGGGCGTCGCGCCCGCGGGCACCCGGTACACCGTCCCGGCCGGGATCAGCGGCGAGACCAGCACGGTCGGCACGCGCGGTCCGAAGCGGGTGAAGTCGAAGCCGAACTCGCCCGCCGAGTTGTCCGGCGGGGTCGCGTTCGTGGGCGGCGGCACGTGGTCGTAGCAGCCGCCGTGCTCGTCGTAAGTCAGGATGAACAGCGTCTTGTCCCAGGCGGGGCCGTTGCGCAGCGCCGTGTACGTGTCGTGGATCAGCTTCTCGCCGAGCGCCACGTCGTAGTTCGGGTGCTGGCTGTTGCCGGTCGCGCCCCAGGAGGGCTCGAGGAAGGCGAAGCCCGGCAGCTTGCCCGCGGACGCGTCGCTCTGGAAGTCGGTGAACAGCCCGAAGTTCGCCGCCGGGGCCACGGCCAGATCCGGGAAGGTGTGCTTGGTCAGCGGCTCGGCGTCGTAGCCGTAGACCTTCCAGGGGACCCCGGCCTTGGTCAGCGAGGCGCAGATCGAGGGCGAGGTGAAGGTCTTCGTCTTGTCGTCCATGTGGCCCTGGCTGGTGCCGGAGAGCACGAACGCGCGGTTCGGCAGCGTCTCCGTCGGGACCGAGCCGAACCAGTGGTCGCACACCGCGAAGCCTTTGGCCAGTGCGGAGAGCACCGGCAGCGCCTCCGGCGTGAAGCAGCCCATCACGTCCTGCGGCTGGGTTCCGCTGACGATCGACCAGCCCTCCTTCGCCTCCCAGCCGATGGTGTACGCGTAGTCGGTGACGAACCCCTGCATCGTCGCGGTCGGCGGATTCGGCGCGGTGTTGGAGCCGAACAGCTGGCTGTTCGTCGCCATGTAGCCCTCACCCGGGTCCGCGCCCGGCATGAAGTAGGCGTTCGGGGCGGACGGATTGATCGGGAAGACCGGCACCGGCTTCCCATCGGTCCCCGGGTTCGACTCGCTCCCGCTGAGCCCCTCGAACGGCTGGCCGCTCGGCGAGGCGTTGCCCGAGTCCTGATACAGGTACCCGAGCATGTGGTCGAACGAGCGGTTCTCCAGCATCAGGACGACGATGTGCTCGATCGCGCCGAGCTGCGAGGCGGCGCCCGCCGTCGTGTCCGCTGTCATGTTTATGACCCTCCGTCAGATTCACCGTGCCTGGGTCGAGTGTGGCACGGTGAGGTGACAGGAGGTACACGTACCGTGAAACGGAGGGTGCGCTGGTTCGCTGACCCGCGTGTTTCTATGTACTTCGGGTACCACGACAGGATTCGGCCGACTCGGTTCCTCGGCCCACGCGATCGGGGCGGCCGCCAACAGCACCGTCCCGGCTCCGATCCACTTCAGCATCCGCGATGTGCGTGACATCATCTCGGCCTCCCGAAGTCATTGCACTACCCCTGTGCACCCGAGTCTGGTGCGCGCGACCCGGCGCCGCGCTGTGCGTTACGCCTTGTGGGTAAGTAAACCGAGTCAGCGCGCGACGGGCCGCCACAGCAGGGGAGAGGAGAGCACCATCGTGGACGAGGGCGTGCCGTGCTCGGCCAGCCGATCGATCAGTTCCTCGAACTCGGCCATCGTGCGAACCGCGACGCGCAGTTGGCAGCAGTAGTCCCCGGTGAGCCGATGCACTTCGAGGATCGCCGGGTCCCGCTCCAGCACCTCCGGGTGCCGCAACAGGCAGTTCGGCCCGTAGCAGGACATGCGCACCAGCGCCGCCACCGTCCGCCCGACCTTCGCCGGATCCACGTGCGCGTGGTAGCCGGTGATCACGCCCTGCTCCTCCAGCCGCCGCACGCGTTCGCCGACGGCCGGGGCGGACAGGCTCACCCGGCGGCCGAGTTCGTTGAAGGAAAGCCGACCGTCGCGCTGCAATTCGTCGATCAACCGCCAGTCGGTTACGTCCGGAAACTCATTACGGGTAGACACCTTTCGATCATAAAGCGAGTTGCCCCGATCAGCCTCCGACGGCCATTCATCTTTCGCCGTGGCTGCGGTTCCATGAAGCTCATGATGACCGACCAGGTGGGGCGCTCCCGCACGGCCTCGAGCGAGTATGCCCAGTACGCGTGCCTCGACGAACTGCTGGACCTGCAATGGCCGCGTACCGAGGCGGCGGCTGAGCTGTCTTTCATCATCACCACGCAGGTGATGGAGCTGTACTTCAAGCTGCTGCACCACGAATGGGCCGCGGCCTGCGCGAAGCTCGACGACAACGACGTGCGCGGCGCGATCGTCGACCTGCGTCGCGGCCACGGCGTCCAGGACGCGCTGATCGCCTCGTGGGAGGCCCTGCGCACGCTCACCCCGGCGGAGTTCGACGAGTTCCGCGACGCGTTCGGCGCGGCTTCCGGCGTCCAGTCGGAGCTCTACCGCGACCTCGAGCAGGCGCTCGGCGTGCCGTACCCGAGCCGGCCGCGGCTGCCCAGCCTCGAGGAGGCCGCGACGAAGCTGCTGGAACGACGTGGCCTGACGGAGGGTTGGCGTGATGTCTACGCCCACTGCGCCGAGTACCCGGAGCTGATCGACCTCGGCGAGGCTCTGTTCGACGCGGCCGACCGCTTCACCCGCTGGAAGCAGCGCCACCTGCTGTCCGTCTGGCGGTCGATGGGCGCGAAGCAGGGCTCGGCCGGGACCTCGGGCGCGGACTGGCTCGCCCGCGGCGTGCACCAGAAGTACCTGCCCGAGCTCTGGGACGTGCGGACGGAGTGCTGGGCATGACACTCGAAGCGCGCGCAGCAGCGCTCGACGCGGCCAACCCGCTCCGCCACTGCCGCGAGCGTTTCCTGCTCCCGGACGGCGTGACGTACCTCGACGGCAACTCGCTCGGCGCCCTTCCCGCAGCGGTGCCCGAAGTCATGCGGGACGCTGTGCACCGGCAGTGGGGCACCGGCCTGATCGGCTCGTGGTTCGGCGAGGACGCGGCGTGGTGGGGGCTGCCGCAGCGGCTCGGCGACCGCATCGGCACGCTGCTCGGCGCGGCGGCCGGACAGACCGTCGTCGGCGACTCCACGTCGGTGCAGATATTCAACACCCTGACGGCCGCGGCACGGCTGCGCCCCCGCCGTCGCCTGCTGCTCACCGACGCCGGGCACTTCCCGACCGACGCCTACCTCGCGGATTCCGTGGGCGAGATGCTCGGCCTCGAAGTGCGTCGCGTGACGCCGCACGAATTGCGTGACGCCATGAACGACGAGGTTGCCCTCGTCGCGTTCCCGGCCGTCGACTTCGCGACCGGCGAGCGCTGGGACATTCCGGGTCTCACGGCCGCCGCGCACGAGGCGGGAGCGCTGGTCGTCTGGGACCTGTGCCACGCGGCGGGCGCCCTGGAACTGGAGCTCGACGCCTGGAACGTCGACTTCGCGGTCGGCTGCACGTACAAGTACCTGTCGGGTGGGCCCGGCGCCCCGGCGTTCGTCTACGCGGCGCAGCGGCACCACACCGCGATGCGCCAGCCGCTCACCGGCTGGACCGGCCACGCCGATCCCTTCGCGATGCGCGGCACGTACGAGGCGGCCGAGGGCATCGGCCGGGCACGCATCGGCACGCCGACCGTGCTGTCGATGCTCGCGCTGGAGGCGGCGATCGGCGCGTTCGACGGCGTGGAGCCGGCGACGTTGCGTGCGCAGAGCCTCAGCCTGACCGGGTTCTTCATCGAATGCTGCGACGCGCTGCTCGGCGGCCTCGGCTTCGAAATCGTCACCCCGCGAGCTTCGGAGCGGCGCGGCAGCCAGGTGACCCTTCGCCACCCGGAGGCGGCGAAGCTGGTCCCGGCTGCCGCCGAGCGCGGGGTCGTGGGGGACAAGCGTGAGCCGGACCTGCTGCGCTACGGCTTCAACGCGCTCTACAACACGCACGCCGACGCGCTCCGCGCCGCGACGACACTCGCCGAACTGACGGCATAAGCGATACGGCATGAGCAATGAGGCCGGTGCGGCTGCCCGCGCCTGAGGCTAGGGCAGCCGCCAGTCGATCGGCTCGGCGCCGAGCTGCTGCAGCGCGGCGTTCGCGCGGCTGAACGGGCGCGAACCGAAGAACCCGTAGTCGGCCGAGCGCGGGCTCGGGTGCGAGGACTCGATGCAGGGAACGCCGGGGCCGAGCAGCGGACGCAGGTTGCGCGCGTTGCGTCCCCAAAGGATCGCCACCAGCGGCGTGCCACGACCGGCGAGCGCGGTGATGGCCTGCGCGGTCACCGCTTCCCAGCCCTTGTCCTGGTGCGAGTTCGGGCGGCGCGGGGTGACGGTCAGGGACCTGTTGAGCAGCAGCACGCCGCGCTCCGCCCAGGGGCTCAGATCGCCGTTGGAGGGGGCGGGCAGGCCGAGGTCCGCGGAATACTCGCGGAAGATGTTGACCAGGCTCTCCGGCAGCGGCCGCACTTCCGGCGCGACCGAGAAGCTCAGGCCCACGGCGTGCCCCGGAGTGGGGTAGGGGTCCTGGCCGACGATCAGCACCCTGACGCCGTCGAAGGGCTGCTGGAACGCGCGCAGCACCTGCGGGCCCGGCGGCAGATAACCGCGGCCAGCGGTCAGTTCGGTGCGCAGGAACTCGCCCATCGAGGCGACGCCGCCGGCCACCGGTTCGAGGGCCTTCGCCCAGCCTGCGTCGACGAGTTCGTGGAGGGGTCGCGCTGCCATGGACCGGAACTCTACCGCGCCGGACCGACGGGATTCCGCCGGTCCGCCGCAGTGGCGATGAGTTCAGGGTTCTGCGACGGCAGTCGTCCCCCGGTGTGCATCAGACCGAGTCGGCGGGCTCGGCGGGGTCTTCGTCGACCGGCTCGGCGGCGAGGATCTTGTACAGCGCCTGGCGGGCCTTGACGAGCACCTGCTTGGCCTCCTCGCGCTGGGCGGCGGAGCCGACCTCGTTGACCTGACGGGTCGCTGCGATCAGCTGGCCCATCAGCTCGCGGTAGCGCAGGAACTCGGTGAAGCGCGAGTCCTCGCCGCCGGCCTCCCACAGCCGGGCCAGGTGCTCGGCGTTCTCCTCGGCGTGCGCGCGGCCCGCCTCGGTCAGCGCGAACAGCTTGCGGCCCTCGCCGTCGGTGGGCTCGATCAGGCCCTCGTCCTCCAGCTGTGAGATCGCCGGGTAGACGGAGCCCGAGCTGACCCGCCACAGGCCGCCGGTGCGCTCGTTGATCTCCTGAATGATCTGGTAGCCGTTGCGCGGCTGCTCGCTCAGCAGCGAGACGATCGCCGCGCGCACGTCGCCGCGACCGGCCCGGCCGCGTCCGCGACCACGGCCGCGCGGGCCGCCGAAGGGCCCGGGACCGAAACCGAAGTCGGGGCCGAAACCGCCCGGACCAGGGCCGAAGGGTGTACTGACGTGCCCGGCGAAACCGCCGTGCACATGATGTCCGTGGCGGCCGCGCGGGCCGAAGCCCTCTTCGCGCTCGCCGCGACGGCGCTCGTCACCGCGGCGACGGCCGCGGCGTTCGGGGTGCGGGCCTTCGAGGCCCGAATCGAACTTCCTCATGGGAGGATCTCCTTAAGACTAGATTGGTCCTGTCGAAGCATCTCTTCGACGTGTTAACGATATATCGCTAACTGTCGGAACGCAAGCCCCTCTTGCGCGGGCGGCTACCCTGGAGCGAATGAGCACGTCAGCCAACTCCCAGCCGTCCGTCGCGCTGGCCGAGGCCACCGCCTCCGCGCCGCCGTCGCGACACATCCGCACCTTCAAGCCGCGCCGCGGCCGGATCACCGTCGCGCAGAACAACGCGATTGACCGGCTCTGGCCGCGCTGGGGCCTGGAGATTCCGGCCGAGGGCGAGGAGTTGGACCTGGCGAGGCTGTTCGGCCGCACGGCGCCGCTGCAGCTGGAGATCGGCTGCGGCATGGGCGACGCCGTCGTCGCGATGGCCTCCGCGAAGCCCGACCTCGACTTCCTGGCCGTGGACGTGCACACCCCCGGCCTGGGCAACGTGCTGCGGATGGCCGAGCGCGCCGGGCTGACGAACGTGCGCGCGGCCTCCGGCGACGCGCTCGACCTGCTGCGCCGGCAGATCCCCTCCGACGCGCTCGACGCCGTGCACATCTACTTCCCGGACCCGTGGCCCAAGGCCCGGCACCACAAGCGCCGCATCGTCCGCTCCGAAGTCATAGCTCTGATCGCGGACCGGCTGCGCACCGGCGGCCTGCTGCACTGCGCGACCGACTGGGCCGAGTACGCCGCGGAGATGCTCGTCGTGCTCAGCGCGGAACCCTGGCTGCGCAACCGCTACCCCGGCTGCGGATACGCGCCGCGGCCCACGCACCGCCCGGTCACCAAGTTCGAGGCGCGCGCGGTACGCGAGGGCCGCGAGGTCTTCGACCTGTCCTTCACGAAGATCTGACGGCTCCACGAACGACACCGCGCGATATCGAACGACACAGGGGGAGAAGGTCAGTGGCGACTGAGCTCGTGCTGGTCCGGCACGGTCAGGCAGTGGACAACGTCGAGTTCCTGTTGAACCTCACCGGATCCTGCCGGGGACTGACCGAGCGCGGTCACGCGCAGGCCGAGCTCGTCGCGGCCCGGCTCGCCAAGCGGATGACCGGTACCCGGCCCTTCGACGCGATCTGCCATTCCCCGACCCGCCGCGCCGTCGAGACCACCGAGCACATCGCCGCCGCGCTCGGCCCGCGGGTTCGAGTCGAGGCCGTGGACGGCCTGCGCGTCGCCGACCACGGCGTCGACGGCCAGCACCCCTGGGACCCGAAGACCAACCTCATCGGCACGATCCCGCCGCTCGACCCGGAGACCGCGCCCTCGCCCGGCGGCGAGAGCTGGCAGGGCTACCTGAACCGGTCCGGCCGCACCCTGCTGGACATAGCCGCGCGCTACCCGGAAAGCCGGGTCCTCGTCGTGGCGCACGCGGAGACCTCGGCCTCGGCGATGCACACCTTCATGCGGCTGCCCGTCGGCGCCTCACGCTGGACGTTCCCGCTGATCAGCCACACCGCGCTCAGCGGCTGGCGGCTCCTGCACTCACCGCTGCCCGGCGCCGATCCGGCCGGCCAGTGGGCGCTGCTCTATCTCAACGACGACTCGCACCTACCCGAGCCCGAGCGGACGTGGAGCAGCTGAGCGGGCTCGCGTGACCTGGTCTCAGACCTCTCGGTAGTGCTCGACCGTCGGGGCCTCGGCGAAGTACGGGCCGATCAGCGCGCGCCACCGCGGGAAGCGGTCCGACTCGCGGAAGTTGACCGTGTGCGCCTCCAGGGACTCCCAGCCGACGAGCAGCAGGTAGCTGCCCGGCCGCTCGATCCCGCGGTGCATGTGCGCCCACTGAAACCCCTCGGTCTGTGCGAGCAGTTCCCGTGCCTGCGCGTACGCGGCCTCGAACTTCTCCGCGTCGGACTCGGCGATGGTGAATTCGGCGTGCTCCACGATCATGCGGACAGCGTACATTCTCGGCCCGGCAGCGGGTAGGAGTCCGCACATGCCGAACCCTGTCGAGGTAGACGCCCAAGACCTGTTCAGCGGCCTCCCGCAGCGCTACGACCTACTCGCGGAACTCTTATCGTTCGGCCAGAACCGCCGCTGGCGGCACGCGATGGTGGACGCCGCGCTGCGCACCGCTCCCGACGCGCGGCGGGTGCTGGACGTGGCCACCGGCACCGCCGGGGTCGCGCTGCACTGGACCGATCGCGCGCAGGTCGAGGTGACCGGCGTGGACCTGACCGAGCAGATGCTGCGACGCGGCCGGGAGAACGTGGCCCGGCGCGGGAGGGGCGACCGGATCAGGCTGCTGCTGGGCAAGGCAGAGGCGATGCCGTTTCCGGACGCCACCTTCGACGCCGTCACCTTCACGTATCTGCTGCGCTACGTCGACGATCCCGCCGCGACCCTGGTCGAACTCGCGCGGGTCCTCAAGCCAGGCGGGGCGCTGGCCAGCCTCGAGTTCGCCGTCCCCGGCAATCCCGCCCTGCACGCGGCCTGGTACGGCTACACGCGCGGGGTGCTCCCGGCGGCCGGGATGCTCACCGGCGGCCGCGAATGGGCCCGCGTCGGCAACTTCCTCGGCCCCTCGATCAGCGGCCACTACCGGGTGAATCCCGTGGAGAGCATCGTCGGCTACTGGCGCGCCGCCGGAATCGAGGAGGTGCGGACCCGGCAGATGAGCCTCGGCGGCGGTCTGGTGATGTGGGGGCGCAAGGCGGATGTCTGAGACACCCGCCGCGGCGTTCTACGCACGCAGCGGTTCACGCGCCGCCGACTGGCTGACCATCCTGCACCCGCCGTACACCGCCTGGCATCTGGCCTACGTCGCGATCGGCGCGGGCCTCGCCCCGCACATCGACTGGGCCGTCTGCTGGCTCAGCCTCGCCGGGTTCCTGCTCGCGGTCGGGGTCGCGGCGCACGCACTCGACGAATGGAACGGTCGTCCGCTCGGCACCCGCATCAGCGACGGAGCCCTGTGGACGGCTGCCATCCTCAGCCTCGCCGGAGCCGCCGCCCTCGGCATCAGCGTTCTGCGCCACACCGGCCTCGTACTCATCCCCTTCATCGTGGTCGGCGCCGTGCTCGTCCTCGGGTACAACCTGGAGCTGTTCGGCGGCGTGCTCCACACAGACCTCGGATTCGCCCTCGCCTGGGGCGGATTCCCGGCGGCGGTCGGCTACGTCGCCCAAGCGCCGCCATGGACCGTCGCGGGCACGTTCGCCCTCATCCTCGTCGTCCTCGCCGCCACCGCGCTCTCCGCAGCCCAACGCCGACTCAGCACTCCCGCGCGAGCCCTGCGCCGCTACGCCATCGAGGTCGAGGGCAACATCGAGTTCACGGACGAGCGATCGCAACGCATCGACCGCGACGTACTCCTGGCACCCCTCGACGGCGCGCTCAAGCTGCTGTCCTTGGCGGTTCCTGCATTCGCGGTGGCGCTGCTACTGGCGCGCTGGGCAGGCTGACGTCCGTCACCATCTCGACGAGCTCGATCAGCTCCCTGCGCACCGACTCGTCGCCCAACGGCAGCTCGCGCGCGTACCTCGTCGCCTCACGCCCGAGCTGGCGAATACGCCCCTCGACGGCTTCCCTCGCCCCGCTCCGAACCAGCAGGTCCCGCAGCTCATCCACCGCCTCGTCCGTGCCCCGCGAAACGAGTGATTCCAGCGCACGCTGATCCGCGACCCGCGCGACGGCCTCGGCCAGCAGCACCGTCCGCTTCCCATCACGCAGATCGTCCCCCGACGGCTTCCCGGTCGTGGCCGGATCGCCGAACGCGCCGAGCAGGTCGTCCTGCAGCTGGAACGCGACCCCGAGCGCGTCGCCGTACGCGGCGTAGCCTGCGAGAAGCTCATCCGACGCACCGGCCAGCGCGCCACCGAAGCGCAACGGCCCCGTCGTCGTGCACGCCGCCGTCTTCGCCCGCGCCACCTCCAGAGCAGCCGCCGCGGACGGCTCCCCGGACGCCTGAGTCAGCAGGTCGAGGTACTGGCCGCGCATCGTCAGCGCGCGCATCTCGTCGTACACCGGCCGGGCACGCCCGACGGCCGCAGGCGCCAGCCCGCACGTGCGCAACAGCTGGTCGGCCCAGACCAGGCACAGGTCCCCGGCCGTGATCGCGGCCGACATCCCGAAGCGCGCCCCCGACCCGTGCCACCCGCCCCGCCGATGCCGCTGCGCGAACGCCCGATGCACGGCGGGAGCTCCGCGCCGGGTCGCGGAGCCGTCCATCACGTCGTCGTGGATCAGCGCACACGCGTGCAGCAGCTCAACGACGGCCGCGGCCCCGATGGCTCCCGACGTCGTCCGAGCCCCCGTCCCACGCCAGCCCAGCAGCACGAACCGCGCCCGCAGCCGCTTCCCACCCCGCAGCACGAGGTCCGAGATCGGCGCGTACAACCCGCCGACCCCCTCGGAGTCGCCGGCCTCGGCCAGTCGCTCCGCGAAGAAGCCGCGCAGCACGTCATCGATCTCACTCACGGGAGTCTCCACGACTCTCACTTACCCCCAATCACCGCATCCGGCCGGTTACCGCGAAAATTGTCGGAGCCCGATGCGAGGCTGACCGCATGACGCCAAAGCCACCGACGCAACGCAACGTGATCGGCACCGATGAGCGCGAGGTGCTCCTGGGCTTCCTCGACATGCAGCGCGCCACCCTCCGCGCCGCGCTCTACGGCCTCACCGACGAGGAGTCCAGGCTCTCGCCCTCCGTCAGCACCCTCAGCGTCGCCGGCCTGATCAAGCACGTCGCCGCCGTCGAGCGCAACTGGGCGGGCCTCATCCGCCAGGAGCACCAGGGCGCCGACTTCAAGAAGCACGCCGAGTCATTCGAGCCGGCCGACACCCCGGTCGCCGACCTGCTCGCCGACTACGAGCGCGCCGCCGAGGAGACCGACGGCACGATCCTCGCCGCCCCCGGCCTCAACCACCCCGTCCCGGTGCCGCAGAGCGTCCCCTGGTTCCCCAAGGACATCGAGGCCTGGACCGTCCGCTGGGTCCTCGTCCACCTCATCGAGGAGACCGCCCGCCACGCCGGCCACGCCGACGTCGTCCGCGAGACCATCGACGGCGCCCAAGCCGTCGAACTCCGCGCCGCCGTCGAAGGCTGGCCCGAAAACGGCTTCGTCAAGCCCTGGCGCCGCGGCTCCGCCTCCTAGCTGCGGGTTTCCTCAGTTCACTCAGCTCACGCGGCTCGCGCGACGGTGACGGTCGTGCGGCTCTCGGGAGTGATCGGGCCGCCCGTTCGCGCTTATGGCATTCACCGTCGCGGATGGTCGAATCACCGTGCTCGACGTATACGGCGACCACCCACGGGTGCGGCAGTTGGCTGAGCCCGTGCTGAAGCCTTGCTCCAGCCCCGACTCAGCCGCCGCCCAGCGCCTTGCTGAGGCGCTTGACGGGACCGCCCACACCGTAGCGCTCGGCGAGGTCTTCGAGGAGGTCGGGGTCGGCCGGGGCCGAGGGCAGTGCGGAGTCGGCCTCGGTGCCGGGGCGTCGGCGCGCACGCGGACGACGTCCGGCGCGACCTTGAGGTAGCCCTCCGCGGCCTCGAGCCTCTTGCACACGGCGGGCTTGAGCGCGGAGGCGGGATCCTCGGCCGCCGCCGGCAGCCCGGTCGGCGAGCCGTACTCGGTCAGGAGCGCCGACGCGGTCTTCTCGCCGATGCCACGCCGGGCAGCCCGTCGCTCGGGTCGCCGCGCAGCGTGGCGAAGTCAGCGTACTGAGAGCCCGTCACGCCGTACCGGGCGCTCAGTTCCGCCTCGCCGAGAACCTCCAGCTTGGCCACGCCGCGCGCTATGTTGAAGACGCGCACGCCCGCCGAGTCCGAGATGAGCTGGAACATGTCCCGGTCGCGGGACCTTCGGGTCAAGTTTCTCAAGGCACTGTTTCTCCGGACTGACTCCTGTGATCGGAAGCACTGCGTCAAAAGCAGATAATTGATAGCAGTGGTTAGAAATATTCGTGGGGCAGGCGGCGCCCGGTACGGCACGATGACATCCCCTTGTGGTGTAGCCCCGTGGCGTGTGAGCGCACTGTCCGGGTGGCGACGGGGGGCGACTGTGCCGAACCAAGTTTGTTCGGGGTCGGCACGGAGCGATGGTTGCGTGACTCTGCGCGACAGAACTCTGCTTCCCGTTCGGCGGATGGACTCGTTGAATGCTCGGGATCCGTGCCGACAAACCGCGCCCGATCTTCTCCGAGGGCACCGGACTACGCGGACGCGCCGGCGGCCAGCGCCTTGGTGAGCCGCTTGATCGGACCTTCCAGGCCGTAGAGCCCGGCGAGCTCGCCCAGCCGGGCCGGGTGTGCCGGAATGGTGGGCAGGACGGGATCGGCCTTGGTGACGGGGGCGTCGGCCCGGACTCGGACGACGTCGGGTGCGACTGCCAGGTACTGAGTGGCGTCGTTGAGTCTCTTGCGTACAGCGGGCTTGAGCGCGGAGCCAGGGTCGTCGAGCGCTGAGAGCAGTTCGGCCAGGGAGCCGTACTCGTTGATCAACGCGGCGGCGGTCTTCTCGCCGACTCCGGCCACCCCGGGCAGCCCGTCGCTCGGGTCCCCGCGCAGCGTGGCGAAGTCAGCGTACTGAGAGCCGGTCACGCCGTACTTGGCGCTCAGCTCCGCGTCGCCGAGGATCTCCAGCTTGGCCACGCCGCGCGCGATGTTGAAGACGCGCACGCCCTCCGCGTCCGAGATGAGCTGGAACATGTCGCGGTCGCCGGTGACGACGTCCAGCGGGCCGCCGTCCGTCGAGCGGTGCAGCGCGGCGTAGGCGGCGATCGCGTCGTCGGCCTCGAAGCCGGGCGCCCAGCCGTCCGCGATGCCGAACGCGGCGAGCACTTCGAGCAGCATCGCGACCTGCGGGGTGAGCGTGTCGGGAATCTCCTCGACGGACGCGCTCGCCGAGCCCTTGTCCGGCGCGGCCGGGACGGCGACCTCCTCCACCACGCGGTGCGCCTTGTACGTCGGCAGCAGTTCCACCCGGAAGGCCGGCCGCCAGTCGGCGTCGAAGCAGGCGATGAGCCGGTCGGGGCGGTAGTGGGTGACCAGGTGCGTGATGAAGTCGAGGGTGCCGCGCACGGCGTTCACCGGACGGCCGTCCGGAGCCGTCATCGAGTCCGGCAATGCGAAAAACGCCCGGAAATAGAGGGTGGGCGTGTCGAGGAGCATCAGCTGAGCCACATTGCAAGGATGTCACGATCGTGTCTAAGCGGCGTGCCACCCACCCCGTACTGCGCGTCCCTTCAGGTGCGGTCCATATACTGACGTGCCCGGATACATAACAGGAAGAGGGGGAGTCGCATGCTCACGCAACCGCGTGCTGCCGTCCCTCTGTCCACTCCGGCGGACACGGTCACCGAGCCCGAGCCCACCTGGCTGGCTCGGCTCTGGGTGGTTCCGGTGCTGGTCACGGCGGTTCTCGGGCTGTGGCGCGCGTCCTCGATCGACCTGTGGTGGGACGAGCTGAGCACCGTCGACATCGCTCGGCGGCCGTTCACCGGCATCATCGCCACCGCAGGGCACGTCGATGCCGTGCACACCCTCTACTACCTCTTCATGCACGTCTGGATCGCCGTGTTCGGCACCTCGCCGCTGTCCGTGCGGCTGCCGAGCGTGCTCGCGATGTGCGGGGCCACGGCGTGCACCTCGGCCATCGCGAAGCGGCTCTTCGACAGACGGATCGCGTTCACCGCCGCGATGATCTTCTCGCTCATCCCGGGCGTGGCGCGGTACGCCGAGGAGGCCCGGTCCTACGGCTTCGTCGTGTTCGGCGCGGCCGCCGCGTTCCTGCTCCTGTTGCGCACGCTGGAGAAGCCGAGCCCGCGGCGCTGGAAGATCTACGGCGCGATGCTCGCCCTCACCGGCGCGCTGAACCTGATCGCGCTGATGGCCATAGCGGGCCACGCGGTCGCCGTGCTCAGCAGGGCGCGCGCCGAGAGCGACGACCGCGCCACGCGCCGCCGCGAATACCTCAAGCCCTTCGCGATCGCCGTCGGCGTAGCGCTGCTCATCGACGCGCCGATCATCATCCTCGGCGCCTTCGAGGCGGAGAACCAGCTCGGCGACCTGAACCGCGCGACCGTCTCGGACCTGCCGTCGATGTGGAGGGACATCGGCAGCTCGGCCCCTTTCTCGCTGCTCGTGCTGCTCGCCCTGCCGCTGCTGCTGTCGCACCGCAAGCGCGGGTCTGAGCTCACGATCCTGGCGTCCGCGACCTTCCCGGTGCTCGCGCTCTGGCTCGTGTCGCTGTTCGGCCTCGGGTTCGACTCCTTCGCCCGCTACCTGCTCTTCGTGCTGCCCGCCTGGGCCATCGCCATCGCGGTGGCCGTGGACCGGCTCTGGCCCGCGCGGAACGTCGCCCTGGCCGCCATCGTCCTGGTCACCGCGGTCGCGGTCTCCGTCGACCAGCTCCAGATGCACGGCCACCTGAGCCACTTCAAGTACGACTACCCGGGCGCCTCCGTGCTGCCCGAGGACTATTCGGCGGCCGCGGCCATCGTCAAGGCGAACTACCAGCCGGGCGACGCGGCGACCTTCGGCGGCTCCGTGCACATCGACCTCGGCGTGAACGAATACCTGCCCGCCGACGAGCAGCTGCGCGACATCTTCGTGCAGGACACCGACACGCAGCAGAACAGCCTCACGCCGGTGTACTGCACGAGCACCGTGGCGTGCCTGGCCAAGGCACCGGACCGGGTCTGGATGCTGGAGACGGGCTTCGTCGCGCCGTACGCGGTGGAGCGCGCGGACTGGTCCCTGGCGCTGATGCTCAAGTACAACACCGTGCAGGTCTGGCACGTCTGGGGAGTCACGGTCACGCTGCTCGAGCGCCGCTGACGCGCCGTCACGTCACGCACGTCACGGGCATGGCGCCTGTCAGGGCCGTGACAGCGAACTCAGGTTACAGCGAACTGCAGCGAACGAACGTGACAGCGAACTCAGCGGAGCGAGTTCAGAGGAACGTGCGTCCCTCGCCGCGGTACGTCGGCACGGTCGCCGTCACCTTGTCCCCCTCGATCGTGTGCAGCTCGGCGAAGCGCTCGCACAGCTCGCCGGCCTTCGCGTGCCGAAACCAGACCCGGTCGCCCACGGCCAGGTCGTCCGCCGTCGGGCCGAGCAGCGGGGTCTGCACCTCGCCCGCGCCCTCCTGCGGGTCGTAGCGCAGCTTCTTCGGCAGGTACGGCTGCGGCAGCCGGTCCTTGCCGGGCACGCCGGAGGCCAGGTAGCCGCCGCCGAGCACGGTGACCACGCCGAGGCCCGGGCGGCGCACCACCGGCAGCGCGAACAGCGCCGCCGGGCGGCCGCCCACGTTCCGGTAGCCGTCGAACAGCCGCGGCTTGAACAGCCCCGAGCCCGCGGCGATCTCGGTGACCGCCTCCTCGGCTGCGGTGCGCTCCATCGAGCCGGTGCCGCCGCCGTTGACGAACTCCAGCTGCGCGATCTCCTTGACCGCCGCCACGATCTCGGCCCGGCGCTCGGCCAGCTCGGCGGCGCTCAGGCCCTGCATCGCGCGGACCGCGAGGCCGCGCGCGGGACGGCCCGGCGGACGGTCGCCCACCCCGGCGATCTGCGCCTCGTACGCCATCAGCCCGACCAGCCGCAGCCCGGTCCGGTCGGCCGCCTCGCGGGCCACCGTGGACACGGCCTCGACGCTGTGCAGCGGGGAGCGCCGGGCGCCGACCCGCAGCTTGCCGCGCAGCGGGCGCCAGGACGCGTCGATGTCCACGCTGATCCGCACCGGAGCCGCGTCCGGCACCTCGGCCATGACCTTCTCGATCAGGTCAAGCTGCTCGACCGAGTCCGCGGTGAGCGTGATCACGTCGGCGGCCACCGGGTCGGCGCTCAGCCGGCGCAGCGCGGCGCGGTCCGCCGTCGGGTAGGCGACCAGGATGTCCGAGAAGCCGGACTCGGCCAGCCACAGCGCCTCCGGAAGGGTGAAGGCCAGGACGCCCTCGAACCCGTCCATCTCCAGCACCGCGCGCAGGATCTCCCGGCAGCGCACGGACTTCGAGGCCACCCGGATGGGCTTGCCGTTGGCCCGGCGCACCAGATCGGCGGCGTTCTCGCGCAGCGCCGCGAGATCGACCACCGCCAACGGCGGGTCGAGGTGCGCGGTGGCGTGGTTCAGCCGATCCAGGTCCTTCACGCTAACGACCCTGCCATGCGGGCGAGGGGCCGGGCGAGAGCGAACGTGTCCCGGAACGGTTTCGAGTTGATGACCGAGAAGAGGGCCGGAACTCCGTTGTATGGTGCCTCGTTGAAACGTCTTTTCGGCGGGTGCGCGGCCCGCCGGTCGGAGGGAGCGGCGTGGACTCGCAGGCATTCGGCGCGGACGGGGGCTTCCCGGACACCGCGGGGCTGCCACCGGGTCCTCGCCGTTCACCCGGACGGGTGGTCGCGGCCATTCTCGTTCCGCTGCTCGCCCTGGCCGTGTCCGGCATCGCGTTCGCGCTGTCCGGCGGAACGCCCTCGTACGACGCGGGGGCCAAGGCCGGTTCGTCGGCCGGGGCTTCGGACATCGCGGCGCGCGCGGCCTGGCGCAGCGCGAGCGCCGACCAGATCCTGCCGCCGAAGATCGACCGCGAGGGCACGGAGGCCTACTACCGGCTCGGCGTGGACCCGGCCGTGTCCTGCGCGCAGTTGCCCGGCACGTTCGTGAAGGCGCTCGGCGCGGCCGGATGCGAGCACGTCGTGCAGGCCACGTACATCGACTCGACGGAATCGGTGGTCGCGACGGTGGGCCTGGTCGCGGTCGGCGGCACGAGCGCCCAGCGCGCCGTGCTGTTCCAGAACTGGACGGCCGACGCGTACGCCCGGCAGTACTCGATGATGCCCTCGGCCTACCCGGTCCGCGCCTCGCTCGCCGCCTCCTTCCAGAACGCGCAGCGCGTCGCCTGGAAGTCGGCGATCTCCAACGACGGCTCGTACATCGCGTTCGCCGTCTCCGGCTTCGCCGACGGACGGCTCGGCCCCTCGGCGGCCGCCTACGACCTGGGCGGCGAGTCCGAACTGCAGTCGGACTCGCCGCCGGTGCAGGTGGCCGACGACCTGTCCAGCACGACCATGGTCGGCTTCAGCGCGCGGTACCCCTCCGTGAGCGGAGCCCGGTCATGACGGCAGATTCCCGCAGGACACGAACTCTCGGCGGGCTCGTCGGCGCGCTGGCCTGCGTCATCGCCTCCGCGACCTTCGGCGCGTCCCCGGCCGCCGCCGACGCCATACGCACCGCCGAATGGCCGCTCGGCTATCTGGACCTCCCGGCCGCGCAGCAGATCAGCACCGGGTCCGGAGTGACCGTCGCGCTGCTCGACACCGGCGTCGTGCAGGGCCGCGCCGACCTGACCGGCCAGGTCACCGCCGGACCGGACTACGCGGGCGGCATCGAGAAGCAGGGCGAGTCCGGCTGGGGCGAGCACGGCACCTGCATGGCCTCGATCATCGCCGGGCACGGCCGCAACGGCGGCGTCGACGGCATGCTCGGCGCCGCGCCCGCCGCGCACATCCTGTCCGTCCGGGTCATCCGCGACGACGACGCCCCCGACTTCGGCCAGGCCACCAGCGACGCGACGCCGATCTCGGACGGCATCAAATACGCGGTGGACCACGGCGCGCAGGTCATATCGATGTCCCTCGGCGGTGAGGAGTCGGACGCGGGCGACGACTCGTCCGCCGAGTCCGACGCGATCCGTTACGCCCTCGCGCACAACGTCGTGGTCGTCGCCGCGGCCGGCAACGGGGCGACGCAGGGCAACCCGATCTCGTACCCCGGCGGCGAGCGCGGCGTGATCACGGTCGCCGCGGTCGACGACAACGGGAACCACGCGAACTTCTCCACGACCGGCTGGGACGTGTCGGTCGCGGCCCCCGGCGTCAACCTGCCCTGCGACGCGTTCGACGCCGACGACGCGTACATGGAGGGCAGCGGCACCAGCCAGGCCACCGCGTACGTCTCCGGCGTCGTCGCGCTGCTCAAGGCCGAGAACCCGGCGCTCACCCCCGAGCAGATCAGGACCCTGCTGGAGACGACGGCGAACGCCAAGCCGGGCGGCGGCCGCGACGACCGGATCGGCTTCGGCATCGTCAACCCGGTCGGCGCGCTACAGGCCGCGAAGTCGATGAGCGGGCTGCAGACGGTGCCCAAGGCCGGGGCGGGCGTCGCCTCCGGCCATTTCGGCTACGGCCCGACCGAGAAGGTGACGCTCGGCTCCTCCGGCCTGAGCGGCCGGGCGCGCGCGGAGATCGGCGGTGCGGTGCTGCTGGCGATCGCGCTCGTCGTGGCGATGCTGCTGCTGCGCCGACCGAAGCCGCCGCTGTTCGAAGTGGACATCGTGGAATTCGCCCAGCCCCAGGCGCCGCCGATGCCCGACCCTCGGCTAGGGTCGGACGAATGAGCGATACCCAGGGCCCCGCGCATCAGCGCAATCTGCTGTCCACCGGATTCGACGGTGACGACGGGACCGCCGACCCCGCGCTGATCGAGGTGCTGGCCGCCGCCCGGCGCGACGAGGCCGCCGTGTACCCGGCGTACGCGGCACTGGTCGGCCGACGCGTGCTGGTGCCGGTGGTCGCGGTGCTCGGTGAGACCGAGGCGGCCGAGACGCTCGGCCCGGACGGCGAGCCGCTGCGCCGCGACAAGGACAGCGACATGGCGGTGGTCACGCTGGTGGCCGGCGACGGAACGAAGGCCCTGCCCGCGTTCACCTCCGTGCGGGCGCTGGCCGAATGGGCGGCGGAGGCGGGCCACCCGCAGGCGCGGCCGATCCCGGTCTCGGTGGAGACGGCGGCCGCCGCCACCCTGCAGGAGAACGCCGCCGTGCTGCTGCTCGACCTCGGCGGACCCGGCCAGTTCGAGATCTCCGGCAGCCCGCTGCGGGCCTTCGCGCAACAGCGCAAGCCGCTGCCCCCGGCCGTGGACCCGGAGGTCATGGAGGCGATCAAGCGGGTGCTCGCGAGCGTGCCGGAGATCTCCCGGGTGCTCGACTCGGCGCGGCTCGGCCAGGCCGCGGAGGACGTCACGATGCTGGCGCTCGGCTTCGTGCCCGGCACCGAACCGGTGCGGCTCACCGAGCCCCTGCAGCAGGTCGCGGCGAGGATCTCGGAGGACCCGCTGCTGCGCGACCGGCTCTCCGGCGGACTGCAGATCGTGCTGGCGCCCGACTCGGCCTCGAACAACTGACGGAACCGACGGACTGACGGAACAGCCGAGGGCACGAGCGGGTCGGCCGAGGCGGCGTCAGTTCACCGGGCCGGTCAGCTTCTCGCCCGGGCCCTGACCGGGCGTGTCCTGCACCGCCGAGGCCTCGCGGAAGGCCAGCTGCAGCGTCCGCAGCCCGTCCCGCAGCGGCAGCGCGTGCTGCGAACCGATCTCCGGCGCGGCCGCCGTGACCAGCCCGGCCAGCGCGGTGATCAGCTTGCGCGCCTCGTCCAGGTCCTTCTCGGGAGCGTGCCCGTGCTCGTCCGGCTCGCCGAGGCCCAGTTGCACCGCGGCCGCCGTCATCAGGTGCACGGCCAGCGTCGCGATCACCTCGACCGCCGGAACCTCGGCAAGGTCGCGCGGGTCGGACAGGTCGATCGCTGCGGTCTCGGACGTCGTGCTCACGCTCGCTCCTCATGCTGGTACTCCCGACACGCCAGTGTCGCACGCCCGTGCGCAGGGCCGGCAGGGCCGGGTCACCCCGCGAAGTCTGCTAACCTAGACAGAGCGTCAAGTAAGGGACTGCCCGTGGGCGGCCCCGACGCGCAAGTGGAGGGCCCACCTCCCACCTGATCGACCGGCGGTCGATGGGTACGGTACCGGCGTGCGAAGTGCATTCGCGCGCGACGGCAAGGTGGAGCTCTGCATTGCTCCTGCGAAAGCAGGCATTGCGGAGCTTTTTCGCGTGTCGGGGAATCGTTCCCAGCCATCTCGGCGTTTCACGGCGGTGCGGGCTCACCCCGCACTGTCCAGTGGACCCGGTACGCACGGCTCACGGCGAGCCACCGGGACCGCATGAACCTAGGAGGCCCCATCAGCGCCGAACCCCGTATCAACGACCGGATCCGCGTGCCCGAGGTGCGCCTGGTCGGCCCGGACGGACAGCAGGTCGGGATCGTCTCGATCCAGGACGCGCTGCGTCTCGCCCAGGAGTCCGACCTCGATCTGGTCGAAATCGCGCCCACCTCGCGCCCGCCGGTGGCCAAGCTCATGGACTACGGCAAGTTCAAGTACGAGTCCGCGATGAAGGCCCGAGAGGCGCGCAAGAACCAGGCGCACACCATCATCAAGGAGATGAAGCTCCGGCCGAAGATCGACCCGCACGACTACGAGACCAAGAAGGGTCACGTGGTGCGGTTCCTGAACGCCGGGGACAAGGTCAAGATCACGATCATGTTCCGCGGCCGGGAGCAGTCCCGCCCGGAGCTCGGCCGCAGGCTGCTCGACCGGCTCGCCTCGGACGTCGAGGAGCTCGGCTTCGTCGAGTTCGCGCCGAAGCAGGACGGCCGCAACATGATCATGGTGCTCGGCCCGCGCAAGAAGAAGGTCGACGCGATGGCGGAGGCCCGTGCCGCGAAGGCCGCCCGCGCCGAGCAGTCCGGCGGCCGCCATGCGGAAGCCGACGTGGAGGCGGAAGCGGCGCCGATCGAGCACGACGAGATCGACACGTCCGTCGAGGCCGTCGAGACGCCGACCGAGGAGACCGCGGAGTAACTCCCGCGCGTCCCGCCGAGACACGAACCGGCGACGGCACACCGCCGCCGCCCCGAGGCACGATTGCGCCGCACCGCCCGCCCCGGCAGGCGGGTGGCGGCGGAATCGGCACGCGACACGAGATGGAGACACGGCAGCCATGCCGAAGAACAAGACGCACAGCGGTGCCAAGAAGCGGTTCCGGCTGACCGGCTCCGGCAAGGTCATGCGGGGTCAGGCGGGCAAGCGCCACCTGCTCGAGCACAAGTCCTCGCGCTACACCCGCCGCGTGACCGGCGAGGTCGTCCTCGCCCCGGCCGACGTGAAGAAGATCAAGCGGCTGCTCGGCAAGTAGCCGCCATCCCGCGTTAGACCCCCAGACCCCTGAGATTTAAGGGGCCGCGCCGCGCTCCGCACAGCGCCCGGCCCCGCCCCCGAGGAGACGAGTACACATGGCACGCGTGAAGCGGGCGGTCAACGCCCACAAGAAGCGCCGGGCGATCCTGGAGCAGGCGAGCGGCTACCGCGGCCAGCGTTCCCGCCTGTACCGCAAGGCCAAGGAGCAGGTCACCCACTCCCTGGTCTACGCGTACCGGGACCGCAAGAAGCGCAAGGGCGACTTCCGCCGGCTGTGGATCCAGCGCATCAACGCCGCGGCCCGCGCCAACGGCCTGACCTACAACCGCTTCATCCAGGGCCTCAAGGCCGCGGGCGTCGAGGTGGACCGCAAGATCCTCGCGGACCTCGCCGTCAACGACGCCGCCGCCTTCGCCGCGCTCGTCGAGGTGGCCCAGAAGGCGCTGCCGGCCGACGTGAACGCGCCGAAGGCCGAGAAGGTCGCGGCCTGAGTGGCTCTGCCACCGCGGCCGACGAACCCCGAAGCGAATCCCGGATGGCAGGCCCGCGCGACGCGATGATCACCTCGGTCAAGTCGACGAGAGTGGTGGCGGCGCGCCGGCTTGCCTCCCGTGCTTTCCGGGCCAGGCAGCGGCTGTTCCTCGCCGAGGGCCCGCAGGCGGTACGCGAGGCCGCGGCGGAGAAGGGCCTGCTCAGCGAGCTCTTCGCGACCGCCGAGGCGGCCGAGCGCCACCCGGGGATCCTGGACGCCGCGTACGCGGGCGGCGCGACGGTCAGCATCGCCGCGGACGAGGTCGTGGACTCGCTCGGCGACACCGTCGCGGGCCAGGGGCTCGTCGGCGTCTGCCGCTTCCTCGACCAGCCGCTCGCCGCCGTCCTCGACGGTCCGGCCAGGCTCGTCGTGCTGCTGGCGCACATCCGCGACCCCGGAAACGCCGGCTCCGTGCTGCGCGCGGCCGACGCGGCGGGGGCCGACGCCGTGCTCTTCAGCGGCGAATCAGTGGACGTGTACAACCCCAAGGTCGTGCGAACCTCGGTCGGTTCGCTGTTCCACCTGCCCGTGGTCACCGGCGTCGACCTGCCGGAAGCCGTCGCCGCGCTCAAGCAGCGCGGCCTGCGCGTGCTCGCCGCCGACGGCTCGGGCCCCGCGGATCTCGACGACGAGGCCGACGGCGGCGCCCTCGCGTCCCCCACCTGCTGGATGTTCGGCAACGAGGCCTGGGGCCTGCCGGAACCGGTCCGCGCGCTGGCCGACGCGACCGTGCGCGTTCCCATCCACGGCCGTGCCGAGTCGCTCAACCTCGCCACGGCCGCCGCGGTGTGCCTCTACGCCTCGGCCCGTGCCCAGCGGCGACCCTCTCAGTGATCTTCCTCACCCTGAACTGCGCCGCGCTCCATTCCCGCACCTAGACGTCCGAAGACAGGGGCGTATGTCCGCCAAGGCTGGCGCTACGGTGGCGGCAGCGGGAATGATGGGGTGTCAGCGAGGCAGAATGGGACCGGTCACGGCGGTCGCCCGGTGTCCAAGGCTTCGTGTACAGGCACAGACGGACATGAGCGGTCAGGGAGAGGACTCAGGTCCAGTTGGATTCGAGAGATTCGCAGGTACCGGACGACGCCGCGTTCGGGCCGCACTATGACGATCTGCCGGACGGTGTGGTCATCACGGACGCGGAGGGCCTCGTCGTGGTCTTCAACCGCGCCGCCGAGCGCATCACCGAACTGCCCGCGGCCGGCGCGCTCGGCCGCCAGCTCGACGAGGCGCTGCCGCTGCTCGATCTGGAGGGCCGGCTCTGGTGGGCCTGCACCGACCCCTACGGCGGCCTCGCCATCCGCACCGGCCAGCCGGAGACGCGGTTGCTGCTGCCGGACGGCCGGGACGTGCTGGTCACCGCGCGCTACGTGCGGGAACACGGCGGCGGCCCGATCGCGCGGGTCGTCATCGGGCTGCGCGACACCTCGGCCCGCGCCCGCGTCGAGCGTCGGCACGCGGACCTCATCGCCACCGTGGCGCACGAGCTGCGCTCCCCGCTCACCAGCGTCAAGGGCTTCACGGCGACGCTGCTCGCCAAGTGGGAGCGCTTCACCGACGACCAGCGCAAGCTCATGCTGGAGACGGTGGACGCCGACGCCGACCGCGTCACCCGGCTGATCGCCGAACTGCTCGACATCGCGCGCATCGACTCCGGCCGTCTGCAGCTCGGCTGCTATCCCATCGATCTGGCGGACCTGGTGACGGAGCAGGTCGCGGGGATGATCGCGGCGGGCCAGTCGGCCGAGCGCTTCGACGTACAATCGATTGACCTGCCGGCGGTCTGGGCCGACCCGGACAAGCTGCGGCAGGTGGTGGCCAACCTGCTGGAAAACGCGGTGCGGCACGGCGAGGGCCGTGTCACCATCTCCTTCAAGGAGCTGACCGAGCCCGAGGACGACGAGCGGAAGGGAGAGGGCCCGCCCATGATCGCGATGACCGTGGACGACGAGGGCCCCGGCATCCCCGAGGCCATGCTCGGCCGCGTCTTCACCCGCTTCTGGCGCGGCAACCGGCGCGGCGGCACGGGCCTCGGCCTCTACATCGTCAAGGGCATCGTCGAGGCGCACGGCGGCAGCATCACGGTCGGCCGGGCCCCCGGCGGCGGCGCCCGCTTCCGATTTACGATGCCTGCTGCCTGACCGGCTGTCGTCATCGCCGGTCCGGGCAGCGGGCGTTCCCGCCTGCCCGTCGGCCCGCGCCCGTTAGGATTGGGGCGCCCGCCGAGAAGAGACCGCACGCCGCGATGGCGTGGAAGTAGCGGAAGAAGAGCCGAACCCCATGTCCGCACCGAATAAGACCTACGACCCGGTGGAGGTCGAAGTGCTCAAGCCCGAGGCCGTCGAGCGCGCCCGGGACGAGGCACTGGCCGCCGTCGCCGCGGCCGCCGATCTCGACGCCCTGCACGAGGCGGAGATCGCCCACGCGAAGGACCGCTCGCCGCTGGCGCTGGCCAACCGCGAGATCGGCGCGCTGCCCCCGGCCGCGAAGGCCGACGCGGGCAAGCGGGTCGGCCAGGCCCGCGCCGCCGTGTCCAAGGCCGTCGTCGCACGCCGCGCCGAGCTCGAGGCCGAGCGCGACACCCGGGTGCTCGTCGAGGAGTCCGTCGACGTCACGCTGCCCTGGGACCGCACGCCGCGCGGCGGCCGGCACCCGCTGACCACCCTCACCGAGCGCGTCGCAGAGGTCTTCGGCGCCCTCGGCTGGGAGGTCAACGACGGTCCGGAGGTCGAGGCCGAGTGGATGAACTTCGACGCCCTGAACATCTCCAGGGACCACCCGGCGCGCAGTCCGCAGGACACATTCTTCATCGACACCCCGGGCTACGACCCGGACGAGGACGACGGCCGCGACTCGCTGATCCTGCGCACCCAGACCTCCCCGGTGCAGATCCGCACGATGCTCAGGCGGCAGCCGCCGCTGCACATGGTCGCCATCGGCCGCACCTTCCGCACCGACGCCCTGGACGCCACGCACACCCCGGTCTTCAACCAGATCGAGGGCCTGGTCGTGGACGAGGGCATCGGCATGGCCGACCTCAAGGGCACCCTGGACTACTTCGTGCAGGAGATGTTCGGCGCCGATCTGAAGTCCCGGCTGCGCCCGAACTACTTCCCGTTCACCGAGCCGAGCGCCGAGCTCGACATGCAGTGCTTCGTCTGCCACGGCGCGTCCGTCGGCGACCCGGACAACCCCTGCCGCACCTGTTCCTCCGAGGGCTGGATCGAGCTCGGCGGCTGCGGCGTGGTCAACCCGCGGGTGCTGGTGTCCGCGGGCATCGACCCGAACCGGTACAGCGGCTTCGCGTTCGGCATCGGTCTCGAGCGGACCCTGATGTTCCGGCACGGCATCGCGGACATGCACGACATCGTCGAGGGTGACGTCCGCTTCACCCTCCCGTTCGGAGTGGAAATCTGATGCGCGTCCCCCTTTCCTGGCTGCGCGAGTACGTCGACCTGCCCGCCGAGGTCTCCGGCCGCGAGCTGGCAGAGCGGCTGATCCCGATCGGCTTCGAGGTCGAGACGGTGCACCAGTCCGGCGCCGGGCTGACCGGGCCGCTCGTCGTCGGCCGGGTCCTGGAGATCGAGGAGCTGACCGGCTTCAAGAAGCCGATCCGCTACTGCCAGGTCGAGGTCGGCCCCGAGCAGGGCGGCGTGCGCGGCATCGTCTGCGGCGCACGGAACTTCAAGGCCGGCGACAAGATCGTCGCCGCGCTGCCCGGTGCGGTGCTGCCCGGTGACTTCAAGATCGCCGCGCGCAAGACCTACGACCACGTGTCCGACGGCATGATCTGCTCGGCCCGCGAACTCGGCCTCGGCGAGGACCACACCGGCATCATCGTGCTGCCCTCCGACGTCACCGTCGGCGCGGACGCGATCGAGCTGCTCGGCATCCGCGACGAGGTGCTGGACATCGCCGTGACCACGGACCGCGGCTACTGCCTGTCCATGCGCGGCATGGCCCGGGAGACCGCGATCGCCTACGGTATGACGCTGCGCGACCCGGCGCTGCTCGACACCCCCGCGCCGACGAGCGACGGCTTCCCGGTCACGCTCGCCGACCCGACCGGCTGCGACCGCTTCGTCGCCCGGATCGTGCGCGGCATCGACCCGCTGGCCACCAGTCCGCTGTGGATGCAGCGGCGGATCCAGCTCGCCGGGATGCGTCCGATCTCGCTGATCGTGGACATCACGAACTACGTGATGATCGAGATCGGCCAGCCGCTGCACGCCTACGACCTGCACCGGCTGACCGGCGGGATCACGGTGCGGCGCGCCGCGGCGGGGGAGAAGCTGACCACGCTGGACGCCGCCGAGCGTGAGCTGAACCCCGCGGACCTGCTCATCACCGACGAGTCCGGGCCGATCGGCCTCGCCGGCGTGATGGGCGGCGCCTCCACCGAGGTGCACGAGGGCACCGTCGACGTGCTGATCGAGGCCGCGCACTTCGCCCCGGCGACGATCGCGCGCACCGCCCGCCGGCACAAGCTGCCGTCCGAGGCCTCCCGCCGCTTCGAGCGGGCGGTGGACCCGAACGCGGCGGCCGCCGCGGCCCAGCGCGCCGTGGACCTGCTGGTGCTGCTCGGGCACGCCGAGGCGGACCCGGAGGTCACGGTCGCCTCGACGCGGCCGCATCCGTCCGCGCCGATCGTGATCGACGCGGGGCTCCCGGGTCGCGTCGCCGGGCTCGAATACGGGCGCAGCGCCGTCGTGCGCCGCCTCCAGGAGGTCGGCTGCACGGTCGAGGGCTCGGACCAGCTCTCGGTGACTCCGCCGTCCTGGCGGCCGGACCTGACCGACCCGAACGACCTGGCCGAGGAGGTCATCCGGCTCGAGGGCTACGACCGGATCCCGTCGCGGCTGCCGACCGCCCCGCGCGGCCGTGGCCTGACGCTGCGTCAGCGGCTGCACCGCCGGGTCGGCCGCGCGCTGGCCGACGCGGGCTACGTCGAGGTGCTGAACTACCCGTTCGTCGGCAAGGCCGAACTGGACGCGATGGGGGTGCCCGAGGACGACGCCCGACGCAGCGCCCTGACGGTCGTGAACCCGATCTCGGACGAGCACCCGCTGCTGCGTACCACGCTGCTGCCAGGCCTGTTCGCGACGCTGCGGCGCAACGTGGGCCGCGGCTTCTCGGACGTCGCGCTGTTCGAGACCGGCCTGGTCTACCAGCCGCGCCCGGGCGCCACGGCCCCGCCGCGGCTGCCGGTGGACCGCCGTCCTTCAGGCGAGGAGCTGGCCGCGCTCGAGGCAGCGCTGCCGGACCAGCCGCGGCACGTCGCCGCCGTGCTCACCGGCACCTGGGAGCGCGCCGGCTGGTGGGGCGGGGGCCGCGAGGCGACCTGGGCCGACGCGATCGAGGCGGCCCGCACGGTCGCCGCGGCCTGCGGTGCCGAGCTGACGGTGGACCAGGAGCAGTACGAGCCCTGGCACCCGGGCCGCTGCGCGGTGCTCTCGCTGGACGAGCGCATCGTCGGCTACGCCGGCGAGCTGCACCCGAAGGTCCTCGAGGCGCTCGGGCTGCCGCCGCGCACCTGCGCGATGGAGCTCAACCTCGACGCGCTGACGCCGGAGACCGAGGTCAACGTGCGCGGCCCGGAGGTCTCCGCGTTCCCGGTCGCGGCGGTGGACGTCGCGCTCGTGGTCTCCCGCGAGGTCCCGGCGGCCGACGTGGAATCGGCGCTGGTCGAAGGGGCGGGCCCGCTGCTGGAGTCGGTGCGCCTGTTCGACGTGTACGAGGGCGAGCGGGTCCAGGAGGGCACCAAGTCCCTCGCGTTCTCGCTCCGGCTGCGCGCCACCGACCGCACGCTCAAGGCCGACGAGGTCGCGGCCGTCCGCGACGCCGCGGTCGCCTCGGCCACGCGCCACACCGGCGCCGCGCTGCGCGGCTGATCGCCGCTCCACCGCGGATCACCGCAGATCAGAAAATGAGTTGCCCGGGCCAGCGCGGCCCGGGCACTCTGCTTTCTGTACCTGTTGCCTGCCCAAGGAGCTCCGTAGTGCTGATTCGTGAGACGAGTCGCGTTTCCACCTCGACCTCTCACGACCACGGAGCCCACCTTGCATGCCGCATCGCAACTCTCGTACCTCAAGGCCACCGGCCTTTCGCTCGCCTTCCACGCTGAACCGCTGTTCGACGGCCTGTCCCTAGCCCTCGGCGCGGGCGACCGGGTCGCGCTCGTCGGCCCGAACGGCGTCGGCAAGTCCACGCTGCTGAAGATCCTCGCCGGACGGCTCGCGGCCACCGAGGGCCGCGTGGAGCTCGGCCCGAACGCCCGTCTCGGCTACTTCGCCCAGCAGGTCCCGGACCCCGCCGAGACGGTCGGCGGCTTCGTCCGCTCCGCCCTCGCCGAGACCTTCGACATCGAGTCCCGGCTGCGCGAGCTCGAATCCCGCCTCTCCGACGGCGACACGAGTGCCCTCGGTGAATACGGAACGCTCCTCGAGCGCTTCGAAGCCCTCGACGGCTGGACGGCCGAGGCGCGCGTGGCCGACGTGCGCCACCGTCTCGACGTCGCCCACTTGCCGGATGACGCCAAGCTCGCGCAGGTCAGCGGCGGCGAGCAGGCACGACTCATGCTCGCTCGCGTTCTCCTCGCCGATCCGACCGTCCTGCTGCTCGACGAGCCGACGAACCACCTCGACGCCGACGCGATCGACTGGCTCGCCGACTTCCTCGCCCGATTCACCGGCGGCATCCTCGTCATCAGCCACGACCGCGCGTTCCTCGACCGCATGGCGAACCGCGTGATCGAGCTCGACGGCATCCACGACGAGCTGCAGGAATACGAGGGCGGATACACGGCGTACAAGGCCGAGAAGCAGGCGCGCTGGCAGAAACTACTGCTCGACTACGAAGCACAGGAGAAGCAGCGCGCGCGGCTGGCCGCCGACATCGAGGCGACGAAGGGCCACGCGTTGGCCACCGAGACCGCGACGACGCACGACCACTGGCGCCGCATCGCCAAGAAGGTCGCGAAGAAGGCGAAGGTAAGGGAGCGGCGGCTGGAGCGCGAACTGCAGTCGGCCCGCTGGATCGCCGAGCCGCAGACCCGCCCGACGCTCACCCTCGCGTTCGCCAAGACCAAGAAGCCACGCCACGAATTCGTCCTACAGGCCACCGACCTCGCGGTCACCGCGGGCCCCCGCACCCTGTTCACCGTCCCCTCGCTCGATATCCGCACCGGAGGCAGGGTCCTGATCACCGGCCCCAACGGCGCCGGAAAGTCCTCACTGCTGAACGAGATCGCCGCCCGCCTGCCGGAGGCCGGCGTTCTCCCGCAGACCCACGACCACCTGCGTCTCGACACGGCCGTGATCGACTACTTCCGATCGAGGGTCCCCATCTACCCCGAGGACGCCGAGCAGATCCTGACGGGGTATCTCTTCGCCGAGGATCAGTGGCACGCCCCGCTACGCACCCTGAGCGCGGGCGAACTGCGGAGACTGCTGCTGGCGATCGTGGTCAACCAGGGAGCGCGCGTCCTGCTGCTCGACGAGCCGACGAACTACCTCGACTTCGACTCGCTGGACGTCATCGAGCGTGCTCTCACCGCGTTCACCGGCACGATCGTCTCCGTCACGCACGACCGCTACTTCGCCGACGCCATCGGCTTCAAGACGCATTGGCGGGTGGCCGACGGCAGGCTCGACGAGGACTGATCGCGCTCACCGCGCAGCGCCGCCGGTACGTGTCAGCGCCGCCTGCCCTTGTCTCTGACCCAGACCTTGGCGGCGCTGGGCAGGTGGAACCGGGTGCGCGGCCACCTTCCCCGTGCCCGGCGCGCGTGCGGCCCGGGGCGGCACGGCTCGACAGGCAGGGCACGGCGCGGTACCCCCGCGAGCACCACCTCGAGGTCGACCGCGAACCCGGCCGGCTCGTTCAGCCCCGGCGCGAGCCCGATTCCGGCGCCGGCCGCCGAAACGCGGCTGCGTTCGAACCCGGCCGAAGCACCGGCGCCCGGATGGCGGGACGCTCGTCTCAGCGCACTCATACCGGCCAAGGTAGCGTGCGATTCCGGAATTCGCGCGGGATTTATTTTCCGGGCGCCGCACCGGAATTCTCGTTGGCCCACAGCGTGAGCCGTGGTTGAGTAGACCAGTTGCTGCTCGCGGTGGCGCAGTACGAGGCGGATCGCGTCTTGGCCGACCAGCAGCCATATCTGGGCCGTCTGGACTCATGGCAGGCCTGGTACCGCTGGCGTGACACGGTCGTGGCGCGGTACGAGACGCAGGGCGACCAGTGCCCGATGGGGTCGCTGTTCCAGTACATCGGGCGTTCAACGCCGGGAGCGCGAGCGATTGTCGTCGAACTGATGCGCCAGTGGCAGCAGAGCCTGGCCGTCGGGATCCAGGCGCTGCAGGACCGAGGCCTGATCGGCGCGCAGCTCGACGTCGAGCAGGCTGCCGCCGCATTGCTCGCCGGGATCCAGGGAGGCGTGTCGCTCCTGCTCTCGACCGGGCAGTCCGTTCATCTCCGCGCCGCCCTGGACTTCGGAATCACGCAGCTGCGCTCAACCGCACCCCGCTCCGCGTGAGCATGTGAGTGTGTGAGTGCAAGAAACGCCCGTCTCGCGTGGCCCATGGCATAGTCTTCCGTTTTTCTGTATTCTCATGCCATGACGATTCGGATCGCGGTGGCCGGGGCGACCGGCTACGCGGGCGGGGAGATCCTCCGGCTCCTGCTCGCGCACCCCGCCGTGCTTGACGGCCGGGCCGAGCTGGGCACCTTGACCGCGGGCAAGAACGCGGGCTCGCTGCTGGTCGAGCACCAGCCGCACCTCGTCCCGCTGCATGATCGCGTGCTGGCGGCCACCAGCCGGGAGACCCTGGCCGGGCATGACGTCGTGTTCCTCGCGCTGCCGCACGGCCAGTCGGGCCAGGTCGCCGAGGAGCTCGGGCCGGAGGTGCTGGTCATCGACTGCGGCGCGGATTTCCGGCTGGAGCAGGCCGAGGCCTGGCAGCGCTTCTACGGCTCCGAGCACGCCGGGACCTGGCCGTACGGGCTGCCCGAGCTGCCCGGCGCGCGGGACGTGCTGCGCGGCACGAAGCGGGTCGCGGTGCCCGGCTGCTTTCCGACCGTCAGCACCCTGTCGCTCTATCCGGCGCTCGCCGCGGGTCTCGCCGAACCCGAGGTCGTGATCACCGCCGCGACCGGCACCTCCGGCGCGGGCAGGAGCCTCAAGCCCAACCTGCTCGGCTCCGAGGTGATGGGCAACGCCTCGGCCTACGGCGTGGGCGGCGCGCACCGGCACACCCCGGAGATCGTGCAGAACCTCGGCAAGGCCGCCGGGGAGCAGGTCAGGGTCTCCTTCACGCCCGTTCTGGTGCCGATGTCCCGTGGCATCCTCGCTTCGTGCACGGCCCCCGCGAAGCCCGGCGTGACGGTCGCCGACCTGCGCGCCGCGTATGAGAAGGCGTATGCGGACGAGCCGTTCGTCACTCTGCTGCCCGAGGGCAACTGGCCGCAGACCGCGTCCGTGCTCGGCTCGAATTCGGTCCACCTCCAGGTCGCGCTCGACGAGGCGGCCGGGCGGATCGTCGTCGTCGGCGCGGGGGACAACCTGGCGAAGGGCACCGCGGGTGGCGCGGTGCAGTGCATGAACCTCGCGCTCGGCCTGCCCGAGGGCGCCGGCCTGAGCACGGTCGGGGTCGCGCCGTGACACTGAACCTGTTCATTTCGACCACGAGCGGAGCGGCTTCGTGAGCCAAGAGAACAACCCGTCCGACAATCCGGGCGGTGGCGTCGGCGTCACCGCGGCCCTGGGCTTCCGCGCCTCCGGGATCGCCGCCGGGATCAAGTCCACCGGGCTGGCCGACCTGGCTCTCGTCGTCAACGACGGCCCGTCGCGCGCCGCCGCGGCAGTGTTCACCTCGAACCGGGTCAAGGCGGCCCCCGTGCTGTGGAGCGAGCAGGTCGTCAAGGGCGGCGAACTCGACGCCGTGATCCTCAACTCCGGCGGCGCCAACGCGTGCACCGGCCCCGAGGGCTTCCAGGACACGCACGCCACCGCCGAGCGGGTCGCGGAGGCATTGGACACCTCGGCCGCCCGCGTCGCCGTCTGCTCCACCGGCCTGATCGGCGTCCGGCTGCCGATGGACAAGCTGCTCGGCGGCCTGTTCGCCTCCGTCGGCTCGCTCGCCGCCACCGCCGAGGCCGGCGCCGACGCCGCCGAGGCCATCCGTACGACGGACACGCACGCCAAGACCGCCGTCGTCGAGCGCTCCGGCTACGTCGTCGGCGGCATGGCCAAGGGCGCCGGGATGCTCGCGCCGGGCCTGGCCACGATGCTCTGCGTGCTGACCACCGACGCCGCCGTCCCGCAGCCCGAGCTCGAGACGGCACTGCGCAGGGCCACTGCTCGTACTTTCGACCGGATCGACTCGGACGGCTGCATGTCGACCAACGACACGGTCATCCTGATGGCCTCCGGTTCCGCGGGCGTCGTCCCGGACCCCTGCGAATTCGCCGGCGCCGTCGAGGCCGTGTGCGCCGACCTGGCCAGGCAGCTGATCGCCGACGCCGAGGGCGCCTCGAAGGAGATCGAGATCGAGGTCGTCAACGCGGCCAGCGAGGCGGACGCGCTCGAGGTCGCCCGCTCGATCGCCCGCAACAACCTGCTCAAGTGCGCCTTCTACGGCGAGGATCCGAACTGGGGGCGCGTGCTGTCCGCCGTCGGGACCACGAACGCGAAGTTCGAGCCGGATGAGCTGTCCGTCGCGATCAACGGCGTCTGGGTCTGCCGCCGCGGCGGCGTCGGCGAGGGCCGGGAGCTGTGCGACCTGAGCGACCGCCACATCCACCTGGTCGTCGACCTCGCGTCCGGGTCCGAGACCGTCACCGTGTGGACGAACGACCTGACCAAGGAATACGTGCACGAGAATTCGGCGTACTCGTCATGAAGACGACCACGGTCACCAGCCGTTCTTCCGAAGCACTCGCCAAGGCGCATGTGCTCACCCAGGCGCTGCCCTGGCTCTCGAAATTCCACGGCGCGACCGTCGTGGTCAAGTTCGGCGGCAACGCCATGATCGACGAGGACCTGAAGCGCGCCTTCGCGCAGGATGTCGTCTTCCTGCGCTACGCGGGCCTGCGCCCGGTCGTCGTGCACGGCGGCGGCCCGCAGATCACCCGCGCCCTCGAGCGTTCCGGCATCGCCAGCGAGTTCGCCGGCGGGCTGCGGGTGACCACGCCCGAGGCGATGGACGTCGTCCGGATGGTGCTCACCGGCCAGGTGCAGCGCGAGATCGTCGGCCTGATCAACCAGCACGGCCCCTTCGCGATCGGCCTGTCCGGCGAGGACGCCAACACCATGACGGCCCGTCAGCGGCACGCCGTGGTCGACGGGCAGCATGTGGACATCGGCCGGGTCGGCGACGTGACCACGGTCGACCCGCAGGTCCTCGGCGCGCTGCTGGACGACGGGCGCATCCCGGTCATCTCCAGCGTCGCCCGAGCCGAGGACGGCGGGGTCTACAACGTCAACGCGGACACCGCGGCCGCGGCGCTCGCCGTCGGGCTCCAGGCGGAGAAGCTCGTCGTGCTCACCGACGTCGAGGGCCTCTATGCCGACTGGCCGGCCTCCGACGAGGTGGTCAGCCAGCTCGACGCGGACGAACTGGAGAAGCTGCTGCCGAGCCTGACCTCCGGCATGGTCCCGAAGATGGAGGCCTGCCTGCGCGCGGTACGCGGCGGCGTGGGCGCGGCGCACGTACTCGACGGCCGCGTGCAGCACTCACTGCTGCTCGAGGTATTCACGGATGAGGGGATCGGCACGATGGTGGTACCGGCGGCATGACCGAGACGCATACGAACATCGAACCCACGCCCGGCATCGACGCCGCGCGCGCCGAGGCGCTGCCCGAACTGCACGCGCACGGCGGCCTGTCCGCCGAGTGGACCTCGCGCTACACCGATGTCCTGATGAACAACTTCGGCACTCCGAAGCGGGTGTTCGTCCGCGGCGAGGGCGCGCAACTGTGGGACGCCGACGGCCGCCGCTACCTGGACCTGTTCGCGGGCATCGCGGTCAACGCGCTGGGCCACGCCCATCCGCTCATCGTCAACGCCGTCACCGCGCAGCTGACCACGCTGGGCCACGTCGGCAACTTCTTCGCCACCGCCCCGCAGGTCGCGCTCGCCGAGCGGCTCGTCGCGCTGGCCGGCGGAGGCGCGCGGGTCTGCTTCGCCAACTCCGGCGCCGAGGCGAACGAGGCCGCGTTCAAGCTCACCCGGCTCACCGGCCGCACCAAGGTGCTCGCCGCCGAGGGCGGCTTCCACGGCCGGACCATGGGCGCCCTCGCGCTGACCGGCAAGCCCGCCATCCGCGAACCCTTCGAGCCGCTGCCAGGCGGGGTCGAGTTCGTGCCCTTCGGCGACGTGGCGGCGCTCGAGGCCGCGATCGACGACGAGACCGCGGCGTTCTTCGTCGAGCCGATCCAGGGCGAGCGCGGCGTGCTGCCGGCCCCGCCCGGCTACCTCGAGGCGGCGCGGGAGCTGACGGAACGTCACGGCGCATTGCTCGTCCTCGACGAGGTGCAGACCGGCATCGGCCGCGTCGGCGAGTGGTTCGCCTTCCAGCAGGCCGGGATCCGCCCGGACGTCGTCACCCTCGCCAAGGGCCTCGGCGGCGGCCTGCCGATCGGCGCCTGCCTCGCCTTCGGACCGGCCAAGGACCTGTTCAACCCCGGTTCGCACGGCTCGACCTTCGCGGGCAACCCGGTCGCCTGCGCCGCCGGCCTCGCGGTGCTCCACGCCATCGAGCGCGACGGGCTGCTCGCCCGCGTCCGCGAGGTCGGCGCCCGCTTGCGCGAGGGCATCCTCGGCTTCGAACACCCGGCCGTGCTGGACGTGCGCGGCTCCGGGCTGCTGCTCGCGATCCAGCTCAGGCAGGAGAAGTCGGCCGCGGTGGCCGACGCGGCGCTGGACGCGGGCTTCATCGTCAATGCCGTCGCCCCCGACGCGGTCCGGATCGCCCCGCCGCTGATCCTGACGGTCGAACAGGCCGAGGAGTTCCTCGCCGCGCTGCCCAAGCTGCTCGACCACGCCCTCGACGGAGCGTCCTGATGCTCCGCCGGAACCCCGCGTCCGCCGCCCGAGCGCATACTCTTGCCCCCGAACCCGCCGCCGCACCCTCCGCACCCGCCTAGGAAGCGCAGACCGATGACGACCCGACACTTCCTCCGAGACGACGACCTCAGCCCGGCCGAGCAGGCCGAGGTGCTCGAACTCGCCGCCATACTCAAGGCGGAGCCCCTCGCCCACCCGGTGCTCGCCGGGCCGCGCGCGGTCGCGGTGCTGTTCGACAAGCCGTCCACCCGGACCCGGGTCTCCTTCTCGGTCGGCATCGCCCAGCTCGGCGGCTACCCGCTCGTCATCGACGCCGGCAGCAGCCAGCTCGGCCGTGGCGAGCCGATCGAGGACACCACGCGGGTGCTCGAGCGGCAGGTGGCGGCCATCGTCTGGCGCACGTTCGAACAGCGCAGGATCGAGCGGATGGCCGCGATCAGCGCCGTCCCCGTCATCAATGCCTTGACGGATGAGTTCCATCCCTGCCAGATCCTCGCGGACCTGCAGACCATCCGCGAGCGCAAGGGCGCACTCGCCGGGCTCACCATGACCTACCTCGGCGACGGCGCCAACAACATGGCGCACTCCTACCTCCTCGGCGGCGCCACCGCGGGCATGCACGTGCGCGTCGGCACGCCCGCGGCCTACCAGCCGAAGCCCGAGTTCCTCGCCGACGCCGCCCGCATCGCCGCTGAGACCGGCGGGTCCGTGCGGATCACCGCCGACCCGAAGGTCGCGGCCGAGGGCGCGGACGTGCTCGTCACCGACACCTGGGTGTCCATGGGCCAGGAGGACGAGAAGTCCGAGCGCGCCTCCGTCTTCGAGCCCTACGCGCTCGACGAGCCCGCGCTCGCCCTCGCCGCCTCGGACGCGATCGTTCTGCACTGCCTGCCCGCGTACCGCGGAAAGGAGATCGCCGCCTCGGTCATCGACGGACCACAGTCCGCCGTCTGGGACGAGGCGGAGAACCGGCTGCACGCCCAGAAGGCGCTGCTCGCCTACCTGCTCGGCCATCGAAAGGAAACCCTGTGACGCCCCCCGCCATGTCCCGCTCAGCGAAGGAAGGCCGCGCGAACGCCGCCGAAGCGGAGCAGAGTCCGGCCGAGGCCGCCATGGAGGGCGCCACGGCCACCGTGGTCAACACCCGCCGGGCCCGCCACCAGCGCATCGCCGACCTGCTCGGCAAGCACCAGGTGCGCTCCCAGTCCGCGCTCTCCGAACTGCTCGCCGCCGAGGGCTTCACGGTCACCCAGGCCACCCTCTCCCGCGACCTCGACGAACTCGGCGCCATGCGCATCCGGGACAACGACGGCGCGCTGATCTACGCGCTGCGCAGCGAGGGCGGCGACGGCGCGCCACGCCCCGCGACCGAATCCGGCGAGCTGGAGACCCGGCTGCGCCGACTGCTCGGCGAACTGCTGGTGACGGCCGAGGGCTCGGCGAACCTCGTCGTGCTGCGCACCCCGCCCGGCGCCGCCCAGTTCCTCGCCTCAGCCCTCGACCACGCCGACCGGCACGGCGTGACCGCCGGGGTCATGGGCACCATCGCGGGCGACGACACGGTCCTGGTGATCTGCCGCGACCCGCAGGGCGGGCCCGACCTCGCCCGCCGGCTCAGCGCGGCCGCGAGCTGAGCCGTCCCCCGCACTCCTCTCCGCAGCAAGGAAGAACCTGATGACCTCGCCCGACAAGCCCTCGACCAATCTGCTCTGGAGCTCCCGGTTCTCCAGCGGCCCGAGCGAGGCCCTGGCCGCGCTGTCCGCGAGCGTGCACTACGACTGGCGGCTGGCCGGGTACGACCTCGCCGGCTCCCGGGCGCACGCCCGCGCGCTGCACCGCGCCGGGCTGCTCACCGACGAGGAGCTCGAGGGCATGCTCGCCGGCCTGGACAAGCTGGAGCAGGACGTTGAATCAGGCTCCTTCCAGCCCACCCTGGCCGACGAGGACTGCCACACCGCGCTCGAGCGCGGCCTGATCGAGCGGATCGGCCCGCAGCTCGGCGGCAAGCTGCGGG
Source organism: Actinospica sp. (assembly GCF_035552695.1). NCBI lineage: Bacteria > Bacillati > Actinomycetota > Actinomycetes > Catenulisporales > Actinospicaceae > Actinospica > Actinospica sp. Next base: position 2,979 of record NZ_DASZKT010000216.1, on the reverse strand, counting down.
CCGGGCGCTCCCGCAACGACCAGATCGCCACGCTCGGCCGGATGTTCCTGCGCGAGCACGCCCGGGTCATCGGCGGTCTGCTCGCCGACCTGCAGCAGGCGCTCGCCGACCAGGCCGAGGCGCACTTCGAGGTCGTCATGCCGGGCCGCACCCACCTGCAGCACGCGCAGCCGGTCCTGCTGGCCCACCACCTGCTCGCCCACGTGCACGCGCTCGGCCGGGACGCCGACCGGCTGCACGACTGGGACCGGCGCACCGACGTATCGCCCTACGGCGGCGGAGCGCTCGCCGGTTCGACCCTCGGCCTCGACCCGAGCGCCGTCGCCGCCGAGCTCGGCTTCAGCGCCAGCAGCGCCAACTCCATCGACGGCACCGCCTCCCGCGACTACGTGGCCGAGTTCGCCTTCGTGGCCGCGATGATCGGCGTGGACGTCTCCCGGATCGCGGAGGAGATCATCCTCTGGACCACCAGGGAGTTCGGCTTCGCCACGCTGGACGACGCGTACGCCACCGGCTCCTCGATCATGCCGCAGAAGAAGAACCCGGACATCGCCGAGCTCGCGCGCGGCAAGGCGGGCCGGCTCATCGGCAACGTCTCCGGGCTGCTGGCCACGTTCAAGGCGCTGCCGCTGGCCTACAACCGGGACCTGCAGGAGGACAAGGAGCCGGTCTTCGACTCCGTGGACACCCTCGAGGTGCTGCTGCCCGCGTTCACCGGGATGATCGCCACGCTCACCTTCCACGGCGAGCGGATGGCCGAACTCGCTCCGCAGGGCTTCTCGCTCGCCACGGATGTGGCCGAGTGGCTGGTGAAGCAGGGCGTGCCGTTCAAGGTGGCGCACGAGGTGGCCGGCGCCTCGGTCCAGTACTGCGAGGCCCGCGGCATCGAGCTGTCCGACCTCACCGACGAGGACCTGGCCGCGATCGACCCCAAGCTCACCCCCGAGGTCAGGCAGGTGCTCACCGTCCCCGGCTCGGTCGCCTCCCGCGACGGCCGCGGCGGCACGGCCCCGGCCCGGGTCCGCGAGCAGCTCGCGGAGGTCCGGGCGGTAATCGCGCAGCAGCGGGCCTGGCTCGGTCAGTAGGCTGGAGGCGGACGACCTGACCCAGAGAGAGTGGATACCGTGACCGACATCGTCGATGAACTGAAGTGGCGGGGCCTGATCGCCCTGTCCACCGACGAGGAAGCGCTGCGCAAAGCCTTCGCCGACGGACCGGTCACCTTCTATTGCGGCTTCGACCCGACCGCGCCGAGCCTGCACATGGGCAACCTGGTGCAACTGCTCACGATGCGCCGGATCCAGGACGCCGGGAATTTCCCGCTGGGCCTCGTGGGCGGCTCCACCGGCCTGATCGGCGACCCGAAGCCGAACTCCGAGCGGACGCTCAACTCCAAGGAGATCGTCGCGGAGTGGGTGGAGAAGCTGCGCGGCCAGGTCAGCAACATCCTCGACTTCGAGGGCGAATACGCGGCGCGCATCGTCAACAACCTGGACTGGACCGCGCCGATCTCCGCGATCGACTTCCTGCGTGATATCGGGAAGCACTTCCGGGTCGGCAAGATGCTCTCCAAGGACGCGGTCGCCGCGCGGCTGAACTCCGAGGCCGGCATCAGCTACACCGAGTTCTCCTACCAGATCCTGCAGGGGCTGGACTTCCTGGAGCTCTACCGGCAGTACGGCTGCACGCTGCAGACCGGCGGCAGCGACCAATGGGGCAACCTGACCGCGGGCGTGGATCTGATCCACAAGGCGGAGAGCGCCACCGTGCACGTGATCGGCACGCCGCTGGTCACGAAGGCGGACGGCACGAAGTTCGGCAAGACCGAGACCGGCACGGTGTGGCTCGATCCGGACATGATGTCGCCGTACGCCTTCTACCAGTTCTGGTTGAACGTCGAGGACGCCAAGGTCGTGGAATACCTCAAGATCTTCACCTTCCGCAGCCAGCGGGAGATCGAGGAGCTCGAGACCGCCACGAACGAGAAGCCCTTCCTGCGCCTGGCGCAGCGGGCCCTCGCCGAGGACGTGACCGGGCTGGTGCACGGCGCGGAGCACGTTCAGCGGGTGCAGGCCGCGAGCAAGGCGCTGTTCGGCCAGGGCGAGCTCGCCGAGCTGGACGAGCAGACCCTGCGCTCGGCGCTGGCCGAGCTGCCGACAGCCCAGGTGACCGAGCTGCGCCCGGTCTACGAGCTGTTGGCCGACACCGGCATCGTGGCCAGCCGCGGTGCCGCGCGTCGGGCGATCCAGGAGGGCGGCGCGTACCTCAACAACGCCAAGGTCGAGGAGCTCGAGGCCGAGCCCGCCGAGGCCGATCTGCTGCACGGCCGTTGGCTGCTGCTGCGTCGCGGCAAGAAGACCCTCGCCGCCGTGGAACTCGTGCGCTGAGCGCGAGTTCCGCAAGTTCGCAGGGCTGCTGGGTGACCAGGCCAGTTCCGTACCCCGCAGTGCACCGCTCGGGGTACGGAACGGGCCGTTCGCGTTCATCCGCCGGCGACTGACGGTGCGTCGGCCCGCACCTCCGCACCGGCCATATCAGAACCCTGGCTTCCCGATTTGACTCGGCTCCCCGGTCCGCCTAATGTTCATCGAGTCGCCGGAGCCGGTTCCAAGATCCGACACGGTGGCCGAGCTCCTGCTGGGTAGAGCGAGACGGTCCGGTCAAACGGCCGCCGAAGATCTGCTAAAGTAGGGACACCGCGAGGGGGCCGAACGGAAGATCGGCTCGAGTGCGGTAAACCCGAAGTGAGCGCCGATGAGGCGGGTGCTGGACGCTGTCCGGTCACTGCCTCATGAGTGTGTCTGTTTCTTGAGAACTCAACAGTGTGTCATTTGTCTATGATGCCAAATGTTTTGTTTGGCTGATTTGATCCCGACCTCCGTCGGGATGTTGATTGGCCAGGTATGGAATTCTTTTTTGGAGAGTTTGATCCTGGCTCAGGACGAACGCTGGCGGCGTGCTTAACACATGCAAGTCGAA
>NZ_DASZKT010000215.1:0-1735 GCF_035552695.1 Actinospica sp. | reverse complement strand
GCGTGTCGCTGGTGCGGACCCTGCACGCCGCCGGCCTGATCGACCGCTACACGCTGGTGATCTGTCCGCTGACCCTGGGCAGCGGCGTACGGCTGTTCGACGGGCCCGCCCCGCTGACCGAGTTCGAGCTCACCGGCAGCGTCGCGACCACCAAGGGCGTGATTATCGCTCACTACACCCGCCGGTGAGTAAGGGTGCGACGGCGAGGTACACCGGAGCCGGCGGAAGGTCCGCCGCCCTTGCGCGCTCGCGTCCACCATGCCGGTAGTTAACCAATCCGCCTGTGCCCTCGGCTACCTGATCGGCCCGATTTTCGCAGTAACGGCGCTGAACGCCAAGTCCGGGCTCGAGCGCGGGACGCGGTGAAAGCGCTGCCAACCTGCTAACGATCACGGGCGGCGTGACGTCTCGTGGCGTACCCCTGGTAGATGAAGCGATCACCACAATCACCCTCATCTGCCCGGGGCCTCGATGCTTGGCCTGTCCATCCCCGGCCGGGAACGGTTCTGGAAGGATGGCCGGCATGACATTGCCTGCCCTCCCCGAGGAGTCCTTCCAGCGCGTGCTCTGCGTCGTCGCGCACCCTGACGACATGGAGTACGGCACGTCCGCGGCCGTCGCTCGCTGGACCGCGCGCGGCATCGAGGTCGGTTATCTCCTGCTCACCCGCGGCGAGGCCGGCATGCCGAACCCTCCCGAGGAGACGGCACGCCTGCGCGTCGCCGAGCAGCAGGCCGCCTGCGCCGTCGTCGGCGTCAAGCACCTGACCGTCCTCGAACATCCGGACGGCGTGCTCGTCTACGGCCTCGACCTTCGCCGCGACATCTGCCGGGAGATCCGCCGGTTCAAGCCCGACGTCGTACTCGGCACCGGGTACGAAATCGAGACGCCCTATGGCTTCGACCAAGCCGACCACCGCGCGGCCGGGCTCGCGACGCTCGACGCGGTGCGCGACGCGGGCAACCGGTGGGTTTTCCCGGAGCAGGTCGACGACGAGGACCTCGAACCGCACGCCGTGCGCTGGCTCATCGTCCCCAGGCTCGCCGGCTTTGGCGCGACCCACGGCGTCGAGGTCACGGGTGAGCCGCTGCGCCGCGGCATCGCCTCGCTCGAGGCGCACGCCGCGTACCTGGCCGCGCTCCCGGGCCACCCCGCTCCCGAGGACTTCATCCCGAAGTTCACCGCGATGAGCGGCAAGGCCATGGGCGTCGAGCACGCCGTTCTGTTCCGCGCCCACGACCTGCAGGCACCACCGGAGTTCTTCACTGAAGCCATGCAGGACTGAGCCAGTTTCATCCTGATCGTGATGGGTTTCGTCACGGTCTGATCACACGGCGGCGTGTCGCCGCAGGCCGTTCCGCGGGTCCAGGCGCTCGGTAGCCGAACTGTCCTTCCACGGCTTGATGTGGCCGGCCAGCAGCATCCTCCTGGCCACGCCGGGGGATGGACTCAAGCCGCAGAAGACGCACCGGCGGCCGCAGTTGTTCAGCACATTCAACGCAAATACATGCTGTCCTACGGGTCATACCAGCACCGGGTCCCGGACGAGCGTGTCGCCGTAGGCCATCAGGTGCGCGGCGGCGAGCGCCAGCCACGGGCGCCAGCTGGCTGCCGGTGCTCGCAGGCCCAGGTGGGCCAGGGCCGCCTGGAGTGACGGATCGCCCGACGGGAACGCATCGCGCTGTCCGAGCCGGAAGGCCACGTCGGCGCTCATCTCGGGTATCTCGCGGCCGGC
>NZ_DASZKT010000214.1:0-60863 GCF_035552695.1 Actinospica sp. | reverse complement strand
ACAGCGCCGGGGCGTTCGCGCGGGCCGCGAAGTTGACGCCGTCGAAGTAGGACAGCGTGCGGAAGACGTTGTCCACCACCGTGCGCTGAGTCGCCAGGAAGTTGCCGATCTGCTTGTACGGGAACGAGTCGGTGATCTCGGTCGCGCGCCGGAAGGACTGCAGGAACGGCACGTCCGTGAGCACGCCGCTGAGGTCCGAGACCAGGCCGGACACCGCGATCGCCAGGCCGCCGCCCTGGCTGGCGCCCTTCACGAACACCCGTTGGCCGTCGACGGACGGGTGCGCGCGGGCCGCATCGACCGCGCGGACCGAGTCGGTGTACAGCCGCCGGTAGTAGTAGGTCTCCGGGGACTGGATGCCGCGGGTCATGAAGCCGTCGACGCTCGGGCCGGCACCCTCCGCCCCGTCGTCCGGCGTCGCGCCGACCCGCCAGCCTCCGCCCTGGCCGCGGGTGTCCATCAGCAGGTGCGCGTATCCGGCGGCGGCCCAGTAGAGCTGCTCGTGCGGCAGGCCGCGTCCGCCGCCGTAACCGCAGTACTCGACGATGCACGGCAGCGGACCCTCGGCCCGCGCCGGACGGACCAGCCAGGCCTTGATCGGCTGGCCGCCGTAGCCCGCGAAGGTCACGTCGTCCACGGATATCAGCGGCAGACCGATGTCCACGGTCGTGTGCTCGAGCGCTATCGGGTGGCTGCGCGCGGCCTCGAGGGTCTCGGTCCAGAACTGGTCGAAGTCGGTCGGTTCGGTGCGCTCGGGGCGGTAGTCCCGCAGCTCTGCCAGGCTCAGGTCGATCAATGCCATGAAGTGGAACCTAGCATCGATCTTCGTTCGATTCCTCGGCTCGAACTCACGATCCGAGGCCGGCGGGCAGCACGTCGCGCGACGTCGTCTGCACGAGATGGCCCCACCAGACCAGCCGATTCGAGTCCACGTACATCGGCGTGCAGGTGGTCATGGTCAGGTAGCGGCCCGCGTCCGTGAATCCGGAACCGACCGGGATCGGCGCGAGTACGTTCACGTCGTTGATCGGCACGGAGGGGGCCTCGCGGTCGAGCTGGTAGACGTACCAGCCGTAGACGGTCTGCACATAGACCTTGTCGCCGGGCTTGAGCTTGTCGAGGTCCCGGAAGATCATGCCGTGGCCGTCGCGGTGCCCGGCGATGCCGAAGTTCCCGCTCGCGTCCCAGGGCATCGCCGTCGCAGGGCTCGAGTAGTGGCCCACGGCGCCGGTGTTGAGCACCTGCGTGCGCTCGGTGCCCTGAGTCAGCAGGGCACGCCAGCCGGGCCCCAGCGCGGGGATGTAGAGGAAGCCGAAGCTGGTGCCGTCCGCGAGGTCGTCGGTCGGTGCCACGGATGACCTGGTAGTGGTCAGCGTGTGCTGGAACGCGGAGGACGCGGCGCGGTTCTGCATGCCCGCGGCCACGTTCGTCCACCACAGCAGGTACACCAGGTACAGCGCGCACAGCACGCCGAAGGTGACCAGCAGCTCGCCGAGGAGGTCGACGGCCCGGCCCGAAATGCCCGCGCGCGCGGGAGGCGCCTCACGTCGTAACACGAGGCTGAATACTAAGTTCCGATGAACGCCGAAACGGGCGGTTCGCCGGAGAACCGCCCGTCCTGAGGTCCGCGCGCAGAAAACGCCAGCGGCCCGACGCGTGTCGCTGAACACGTCGGGCCGCCGGCGTTGCTATCGCTCCCCCGGGCCGATCCTGCGCTGGTCGCTGATCACGCAGGACCGGACGGGGCACTACTGCTGCACTACTTGCTTACTGCTGCACTACCGTCTGCCGCTCACTCGCCCTCTTCGCGGCGGCGGGCCGCGGCGCGCAGGCCGAGACCGCCGAGCAGCGCGGCGCCGGCCACGCCGAGGGCGATGCCGATGTCCGCACCGGTGTGCGCCAGGTGGCCGTGGTGCGGCGGCGGGGCCGCGTGCGGCGGCGCCGTCGGCACGCCCGGAGGCGGCGGAGGCGGCGGGGTGCTCGGGCCGGTCGGCGGAATGGTGGGCGGCGTCGACGGCGGCGTGCTCGGCGGAGTCGACGGAGGAGTCGACGGCGGCGTGGACGGCGGGGTCGACGGGGGCGTGCTCGGCGGAGTCGACGGAGGAGTCGACGGCGGCGTGCTCGGCGGCGTGGACGGGGGCGTGCTCGGCGGAGTCGACGGCGGCGTGGACGGCGGAGTGCTCGGCGGGGTGTTCGAGCAGTCGGTCTCGCTGTTCGGGCCCTTGGCCACGTCCACGTTGTTCTCGCAGACGTTCACCGGCACGTTCACCGGGACCGGCACGTTGTTGCCGGAGCCGACGCCGCCGGTGTTGGTGGTGACGTTGACGACCGTGGCCCGCGTGCTGTTGCCGCACTCGGTGCCCGACTGGGTGTCGTGCACACCGGCCGCGGAGACGTTGGTGCCGCACACGTTGGCGGGCACGGTGATCGGCGTCTGCGCGGAGTTGCCCGAGCCGATGCCGCCGTTGTTCGCGATGACGCTGATCGCGGTCGTTCCGGGCGGGGTGCTGCCCGGGGTCGCCGTGCCGCAGGTCGGGTTCTGGTCGTCCACGTGGGTGGCGCCGGCCAGCGCCTCGGTGCCGCAGACGTTCGCGGGCACCTGGATCGGGGTCTGCGCGACGTTGCCGGACAGCACGCCGCCGTTGCCGTTGGAGCCGGCGATGGCGCTGGAGCCGCCGCCGTTGGTGGAGCAGGTGCCGCCGTTCACGTGGTCGTGCGAGGCGAGGCCGTTCGCGGTGTTGCCGCAGACGTTGACCGGCACGTTGATCGGCGTCTGCACGATCATGCCGGAGCCGATGCCGCCGTTGTCCACGGACGCTGCGGTGGCGCTGGCGCCCCCCGACCCGGGCGCCGGGGCCCCCGGCGTGGTCGGCGCGCTGCCTTCCGCAGAGTTCGTGCACTCGGAGCCGGACTCGCTGCTCCGGACCACGCCCGCGTTCACGTTGTTGCCACAGGCGTTGACCGGCACGTTGATCGGCGCCTGGATGATGTTGCCGGACAGGATGCCACCGGAATGGTCGGTGGTCTGGTTGGCCGAGGACCCGCCGCCGCCCGGCGCGCCCTGGCCGGACTGGCTGCCGCCCTGCGCGGCGCAGTTGGCGCCGTGCTCGTGCTCGTGCGCGGTGGCGGCGAGCACGTTGTTGTCACAGGCCAGGATCGGCGCGTTGATCGGCGCCTGAATCGAGTTTCCGGACAGCAGACCGCCGGAGTGGCTGGTGGTTCCGGTGGCGCTGGATCCGCTCGGGTTCGAGCAGTTGCCGCCGCCGGAGGTGTCCTGGACGCTCGCGCCCTTGACGTTGTTGCCGCACAGGTTGAGCCCGATGTTGACCGGAATCTGGATGTTGTTGCCGGACGCGACGCCGCCGGAGCGGTTCGTGTTCGACGTGGCGACGGCACCCGGACCGGAGGACGCGGCCCGTGGCTTGGGCGCGGGGATCTCGGGGTGCAGCGCGCTGGGCGCCAGTAAATCTGGTGGAGCCTGAACCGTGCCGGATGAGCCTGCTGCGGTGACCGGCGACGACGAGGCGTTCGCGTCGCTCTGCACACCCTGGGCCTGCGCTGGGCCCTGGTTGGCGCCAACTCCCGCGGCCGCGAAGGCCGGGGAGTACGCCGTGCCGGTCAACAGCAGACCACCCGTGGCGACGGTGAAGGCCAGGCTGCGCTTGGCCAAGTCGTACATGGGGACCTCTACTGATCAGTCGGAGGACGGCGGGCCGAAGGACCCGCCTTCCCGGCGCAACGCCTGCCGACCGCGGAGGTCACTCATCCTTACTCTTCAAGGCTGAATATTGATAAGAGTATTTAGTTAACGCGGGGACCGGTGGCACCCGGGCCGACTAACGCAAAGGTCGGCGACCCATCCGCTCAGCCGTATGTATGAAATCAGGCCGCGGACTCAGCCGCGCGCCGCCGCGCGGGCCTTGCGCGCCGCGACCTTCTCCTCGAAACGGGCCGCCGCGTTCTCCAGCGCGTCCATGACCTCCGCGAGTTCCTCGCGCGCCTGCTCGCCGGCCGGGCCGAGGTCGGTGCGCTCGAAGACGCGGACGTTGCGCAGCACCGGGCTGAGCACCTCGTCCCGGTGGATGCGCAGGTTGTAGATGCCCGCGACGGCCATCTGCACCGACTTGCGGCCGAAGTTCTCCACGCCGGCGCCCGGCATCTGGAAGTTCTTCACCACGTCCAGCACGGACCGCATGGTCTGGTCCGGCGCCAGCTCGAAGGCGGCGGCGAGCAGGTTGCGGTAGAAGACCATGTGCAGGTTCTCGTCGTTGGCGATCTTCTGCAGCAGCTGGTCGCAGAGCTTCTCGCCGGAGTACGCGCCGGTGTTGCGGTGCGAGATGCGGGTCGCGAGCTCCTGGAAGGAGACGTAGGCGATCGAGTTCAGCGCGTGCTGCGAGTTCGGCGAGATGTAGCCCTGGGCCATGTGCGTCATCCGGGCCCGCTCCAGCTCCACCGGGTCCACGGCCCGGGTGGTGAGCAGGTAGTCCCGGATCGCCGTGCCGTGCCGGCCCTCCTCGGCCGTCCAGCGGTGCACCCAGGTGCCCCAGGCGCCGTCGCGGCCGAACAGCGAGGCGATCTCGTGGTGGTAGCTGGGCAGGTTGTCCTCGGTCAGCAGGTTGAGGATCATCGAGGTGCGCGCGGTCTCGTCGAGCCTGGACTGCTCCGGCCGCCAGGCCTCGCCCTCGAGCGGGCCGTCGAAGTCGCGCCCCTCGCTCCACGGGACGTAGGCGTGCGGGAACCATTCCTTGGCCACGTTGAGGTGCCGGTTGAGGTTCGCCTCCACGACCGGCTCGAGTTCCAGCAGCAGCGCGGTCTGGCTCAGCTCGCCGCGCGGCGGGCTGCTCGGGGCCTGAGGGTGCTCTGCGGTGACGCTCACAGGATCTCCTGGACTTGGAAGGCGCATGCGAAAGCTACGGTTACGGATGCGTAAGTTACGTTACCGTAGCCCAAGATCGAACGCAGCGCCAGCGGTGGGCGGGGTGCGGCGGCTAAGAAGTCAAGCAAATTTCTCAGTGGTGCGCCGAGCGGGTGGTCGGGCCCGCTCGGAGGATTCGTAAGATCACAGGGGGTGACGGAGAGTCGCCGAAAATGACGATTTTGTTGCCGCAATTGACAAATCGAGTGACCTGGGCCACGCTGATTCTTGAGGGTGGACCCCGTCGGGCGCCGTGAGCGCACCGGGGCCCAAAACGACCGCCGGGCCCCTGAGACCCGACGGCGAGAGAAACAGACATCGCCGCGCCGCCGCACCGGTGCGGCGATGCGCTTTCCCGGACTAGTTGCTTTCCGGCCTGCCGGCTTTCCCTGGCCAGGGCTCTCCAGGGCTACTGTGAGGACATGCGCGCGAATCTGCTCCCGGCCGCCGGCGTCGGCGCCCTCATGGGCCTGCTCGCCGCGCACGAGGGCAGCGGCCCAGGCGCGGCGGTGGTCGTCGGCGTGGTCGGCTGCGCGCTCGTGCTCGGCATGATCGCGCTCAAGAACGTCTTCACCCGCTAGCGGGCCGTCCCGAGAACACCGCCCCCGGCCGCCGTCACCCGAGCGAGTTGAGCAGGCCGGACGGGATCGCCTTGTCCTGGTTCACCGCCGCGATGACCTCGGCCGCCTTCGTCTTGTCGATCTCCACCGTGTCGCCGATCCCGGACACGTTGTAGCTCTCGTTCGCGATCGGCATCGTCCCGGTCGTGCCGCCGCTCGAGCCCAGCGGCTTGGCGTGCGAGGCCATGTCGAGCAGGTCGGACAGGCCGGTGCCGTTGTCGGCCGCGACCGAGTTCAGCACCGCGTCCACGAACGGGTAGAAGGCGAACGGATTCAGATAGACGCCGGGGCGCACGGCCGCGCTGACTATGGCCTTGATGAACGCCTGCTGGTCGGACATCCGGCTGATGTCCGAGTTGGGCAGCGAGTAGCGCGAACGGACGTACGCGAGCGCCTGCGTGCCGTTGAGCGTCTGGCAGCCCGCCGACAGGTTCGCGCCGGAATAGCTGTCGTGGATCGCCGAGGTCAGGCACATGTGCACGCCGCCGACCTCGTTGACCATGTTGACGATGCCGAGGAAGCCGATCTCCAGATAGTGGTCGATCCGGATGCCGAAGTTCTCCTCGACCGTCTGCACCAGCAACTGCGGGCCGCCGAGGTCGTAGGCGGCATTGATCTTGTTGTGCGACGCGGAGTGTGTGCCGCCCTTCGAGTCCGTATACGCCGGGACGGCGACGTAGGAGTCGCGCGGGATCGAGATCAGGTCCGGGCCGGTCGCGCCGTAGTGCAGGATCATGATCGTGTCGGTGCGCGCACCGTTGATCGCGGCGGCCGAACCGGTGTGCAGCTGAGCCTCCTGTTGGGGAGTCAGCGAGTCGCGGCTGTCCGATCCGGTCAGCAGCCAGTTCGTGCCCGCGCCCTGGGCCGGACGGCCGGAGTACTCGGTGAGCGCCCCGACGTGGGTGACCTTCGACGAGGCCCAGAACCAGCTCGCGATCACCGTGATGATGAGGGCCAGCACCACGCCGAGCGCCGTGAAGGCGGTGATCCGGCCCCAACGGCGCTTCCGCTTCGGCTTGTCCTCCTCGGCGCCCTCGGGCAGCAGCCAGCCCGAGTCGCCGCGGGACTTCTTGGTCTTCTTGGCCTTTTTGCCGCTCAGACCGCCGTAGGTCGAGGACTGCTCCGGCAACAGGTCGTCCGGCTCGAATCCGCTCACGCGCTCAGGCTAGTGCGCGGCGTCGGCCTATGCCGGGATCGCTACGCCGCTGTGATCTGATCAGGATTCAGGTAGACCTTGACCAAGGCGCCGTCAGTTCCGGCCAGCATCACGCGGGCGGCTTCCGCCTCCCACGCCGGCCCCAGCTCGCGGTCGAGCAATTCGTCGTCCGGCTCGCGGACCACCGCTGCCGCCTCCAAGCCCTCGGCCCCGGAGGAGACCGCCATGGCCACCGCCAGTTGCAGCGCGGTCAGCGACACTCCACGCAGGCTCACGTCCGTGGCGATGTACGTACGACCGGTCTGGTCCCGGACCGCGGCCGCGCTACTGGCGCGGGGCCGTCCCCGCGCCCAGGCGGACCGTGCCAGGATGATGAGCTTCGCGTCTTCCGGGTCCAGGTCAGCGTCCATGGCGCAAGCTTATCCGGACCCGGAGCTGACGGACGATCAGTCCGCGGAGCGGTGGTTCTGGTGCTCCTCGGGCTCCGGCGGATTCTCCCGCACCAGCACCGTGCCGATCCGCCGGCGGCGCCCCTCGGCCGACTCGGCCACCAGGGTCAGCCCGTCCAGCTCGACCTCGGCCCCCGGGATCGGGACCTTGCCGAGCATCTTGCCGAGCAGCCCGCCGACGGTCTCCACGTCCTCGTCCTCGAGCTCGCGGCCGAACAGCTCGCCGAGCTCGTCCAGGTCGAGCCGGGCGCTCACCCGCGCACCCGTGCGCAGGTCGCCGGGCTCGCCGAGCCATTCCACGGGGGCCCGGTCCTGGTCGTACTCGTCGGTGATCTCGCCGACGATCTCCTCCAGGATGTCCTCGATCGTGACCAGCCCGGCCGTGCCGCCGTACTCGTCGATGACGACCGCGAGGTGGATCCGCTCGGCCTGCATGTCCCGCAGCAGCTCGTCGGCGTGCTTGGAGTCCGGCACGTAGGTGGCCGGCCGCATCACGGACTCGACCAGCTCCACGCTCTCCCCGGCCCGGTGCTCGTGCACCCGGCCGGCCATGTCCTTGAGGTAGACGATGCCGAGCACGTCGTCGGTGTTCTCGCCGACCACCGGCATCCGGGAGAAGCCGCTGCGCAGCGCGAGGGTGAGCGCCTGCCGCAGGGTCTTGCCGCGCTCGATGAAGATCATGTCGGTGCGCGGCACCATGACCTCGCGCACCAGGGTGTCGCCGAGCTCGAAGACGGAGTGCACCATCCGCCGCTGCTCGGCCTCGATCTCGCTGTGCTGCTCGGCGATGTCCACCAGCGCGCGCAGCTCGGCCTCGGTGGCGAACGGCCCCTCGCGGAAGCCCTTGCCGGGGGTCAGCGCGTTGCCGAGCACGATCAGGGCCCTGGTGAGCGGGGTGAGGATGCGGCTGAGCGGGATCAGCACGGCAGCGCCGACGACGGCGATCTTCGGCGCGTGCTGCCGGCCGAGCGTGCGCGGGCTGACGCCGATGGCGACGTACGAGATGACGGCCATGATGACCGTGGCCAGCACCCCGGCCTTCCAGGTCACGCCCCACTCGCGCACGCAGACGAGGGTGACCAGCACCGCGGCGGCCATCTCGCAGGTCACCCGGACCAGCAGCACCAGGTTGAAGTAGCGCGCCGGGTCCGCGGTCACCCGCACCAGCCGGGCCGCGCCCGGCACCCCGTGTTCGGCCATCTCGTCCGCGCGCACCCGGGAGACCCGGGCCAGCGCCGCGTCCAGGCAGGCCGCGAGTCCGGCGACCGCCACCGCGACCGCGGCGCCGACCAGCAGCCAGGCCTCGGCGTCGGTCACGCGACTACCTCGTCGGCCGCGTCGGCGGGTGGCCTCGTTCGTTCGCTCGCGAGCCCGGTCACGGCGCGGCGCCCCCGCGGTCGGCGACCCAGGCCTCGAGCAGCTCGTTCTGCAGCCCGAACATCTCCTCGTGCTCCTCCGGCTCGGCGTGGTCGTAGCCGAGCAGGTGCAGAATCCCGTGCGTGGTCAGCACGTCGAGCTCGTGCGCGGTGGGGTGCCCGGCCGCCACCGCCTGCTTCTCCGCGACCTCGGGGCACAGCACGATATCGCCGAGCAGGCCGGGGGTCGGCTCGTTGTCGTCCTCGGCGCGGGCCGGGCGCAGCTCGTCCATCGGGAAGGAGAGCACGTCGGTCGGGCCCGGCTCGTCCATCCACTGGATGTGCAGCTGCTCCATCGCGCCGGCGTCCACCAGCAGGATGGACAGCTCGGCCAGCGAGTGGATGCCCATCTCGGCCAGGACGAAGCGGGCCAGCGCGACGATCGCGGCCTCGTCGGCCTCGACCCCGGACTCGTTGTTGATATCGATGGACATAACCCGCATCATCCCACGCGGCGCTGCCCGCCCGGTCTGCGCGCCTGCTCGGCCTGCTGCTGCGCGTCGAACCGGCCGTAGGCGTCCACGATCTCCCCGACCAGCCGGTGCCGGACCACGTCCGTGCTGGTCAGCCGGCAGAAGGCGATGTCGTCGATGCCCTCGAGGATCGACTGGACCACGCGCAGGCCGGACTGCACCCCGGAGGGCAGGTCCACCTGAGTGGTGTCGCCGGTCACGACCACCTTGGAGCCGAAGCCGAGCCGGGTGAGGAACATCTTCATCTGCTCGGCCGAGGTGTTCTGCGCCTCGTCCAGGATGATGAACGCGTCGTTGAGGGTTCTGCCGCGCATGTAGGCGAGCGGGGCCACCTCGATGGTCCCGGCGGCCATCAGCTTGGGGATCGAGTCGGGATCGATCATGTCGTGCAGCGCGTCGTAGAGCGGCCGCAGATACGGGTCGATCTTCTCGTAGAGGGTGCCGGGCAGGAAGCCGAGCCGCTCGCCCGCCTCGACCGCGGGCCGGGTCAGGATGATCCGGCTGATCTCCTTGTTCTGCAGCGACTGCACGGCCTTGGCCATCGCCAGGTACGTCTTGCCGGTACCGGCCGGCCCGATGCCGAAGACGATCGTGTGCTTGTCGATCGCGTCCACGTAGTGCTTCTGGTTGACCGTCTTGGGACGGATCGTGCGGCCGCGGTTGGACAGGATGTTCTGGGTGAGCACCTCGGCCGGGCGCAGGCTCTCCTCGCCGCGGCCCGCGGCCTGCAGCAGGGTGATCGAGCGCCGCACCGAGTCCTCGGTCAGCGGGGCGCCGGTGCGCAGCACGATGAGGATCTCGTCGAACAGCGAGCGGACCAGCTCGACGTCCTGCGGCGGCCCGGAGACGGTGATCTCGTTGCCGCGCGCGTGGATGTCGATCGAGGGAAGCTGCTTCTCGATGGTGCGGAGGATGCCGTCCCCGTGTCCGAGGACCGCGACCATGGGATGCGCCGCGGGGATGGTGATCTTGATGGTGCTCTGCTGCTCGGACGTTTCGGACATAGGCTCGGCCATACGGCCTTGAAATCACACCCTCTTGAAAAAACGACGCACCGCTGTTGAGAACTCCATGGTACCCAGCCCGAACGTTCAAGGCTCGGGCATTTATTCCGACTATTCGGCGGGGGTGCCGAATCGGCCGAGCGGATCGCCGCCGAGGACGTGCGCGTGGACGTGGTATACCGTCTGCCCGGCGTGATCCCCCGTGTTGAAGACGATGCGGTAGCCGTCCTCGGCCAGCCCCTCGGCAGCGGCCACAGCGGCCGCTTCGCGCAAAAGTTCGGCGGCCAGCCCCGGGTCGCCGGCGGCGATCTGCTCGGCGTTGGCGTACGCGTGCGTCTTCGGGATCACCAGCACGTGCGTCGGCGCCTGAGGAGCGATGTCGCGGAACGCGAAGATCCGCTCGGTCTCCCGGACGAGGGCCGACGGGATCTTCCCGGCGATGATCGAACAGAAAATACAACCGGGCTCGAAGGTTGTATCCGGAGCGTCGGATTCGCCCGATGCGGTGATCGTTTGTCCCACGTTCGAGTCCTTTCTGTTCAGGGTCTGCGATCCTCGGGCCGTTCGGGAGTCCAACCCTGTGTAACGTCTCGCTCCGACGTCGCAAAGCTATCAGACGCCCGATATATCTGATCTTCCAAGGGGAACTCATGGACCGCCTCGCTGCCCACGTCATCGCCACCGCCGCGCTGACGGTGACGCTGGCCACCGTGCCCGTTCTGTTTGCCGACGCCTCGCACGCCGCCACCATCCCCGCCACCGCCAACACCGCCGTGGCCCCGCACGCGTCCCCCGCGCCGTGCGCCGACCGCCACCAGGTCGGCGAGACCAGGCACGAGATCTACGACGGCATCACCGCGTTCTCGATCAAGGAGTTCTACTCCCCCTCGTGCCACGCTCTCTACGGCTATTCGTATGCCTGGCTGCAGTTCCGCAACCTGCACGTGCGCTACGACGTCGGCATGGCGGTCTACGACGTGACCCACGGCGCCATCGACGGCGCCCGCACCTTCATCGGCGGCATCGGCGGCCCCGACTTCTGGTCGACCCCCGTCCACCTCGCGCCCAAGACCTGCTACCAGGGCGAGGGCCACTACTTCTACTACCCCCCGAACGCCCCGGGCGGCTTCATCGAAGGCGACACCCGCTCCACCCCGGTCTGCGCCTGAGACCCGTTCCGGTCAGCCCCAGCGTCCCGAACGGGCCAGGAGTACCGCGGCGGCGGCGGTGCCCGCGGTGGAGGTGCGGAGCACGGTCGGGCCCATGCGGTGCGACTGGGCGCCCGCCTCGGCGAACTGAGCCAGTTCCTCAGGGGAGATTCCGCCTTCGGGGCCGACCACGAGGACGATGTCCGACACCTCGTCAGAAGTCTTCGGCAGCTCGGCGCTCGCCAGCGCGAGTTCGGCCTCTTCGTGCAGGACGATCGGCAGGGCGGCGGCGGCCAGCAGCTTCGCCACCTTCGATGTCGTGGCCGGCTCGGTGACCTCGGGCCACCAGGCGCGCCGGGACTGCTTGGCCGCCTCGCGGGCCGTGCTGCGCCACTTGGCCAGGGACTTCTCGCCGCGCTCGGCCTTCCACTGCGTGATGGAGCGGGAAGCAGGCCAGGGCACGATGACGTCCACGCCGATCTCGGTCATGGTCTCGACTGCCGTCTCGCCGCGATCGCCCTTGGCGAGCGCCTGAACGACCGTCAGGCGCGGGTTCGGCGCCGGCTCCTCGAGCCTCTCGACGACCTCGAGGTCCAGCGCGTTCCCCGCCGTACGCAGCACGACGCAGTGCGCCACCAGGCCGCGGCCGTCGGTCAGGTCGACCGGCTCGCCCGGCTGCAGGCGGCGCACCAGCGCGGCGTGCCGGCCTTCCGGGCCGTCCAGCCGCACGGTCTCGGCACCGGCCAGCAGCCCGCGCGGCGCGTGGAATACGGGATCTGTCATCGGCTAGCGGTTGTTGATCGCGTCCTTGAGCCGGGAGAACAGCCCCTGCTGGCCGGGCGCGAAGGTGCCCTGCGGCCGTTCCTCGCCGCGCAGCTGCGCCAGCTTCCGCAGCACCGACTCCTGCTCGGCGTCCAGGTTCTTCGGCGTCTGCACCTCGATGTGCACCACGAGGTCGCCGCGGGCGGAGCCGCGCAGGTGCTGGATGCCCCTGCCGCGCATGGTGATCGACTGCCCGGACTGGCTGCCCGGCCGGATGTCCAGCTCGACCTGGCCGTCCAGCGTCTGCAGCGGGATGTTCGTGCCCAGCGCGGCGGCCGTCATCGGCATGGTCACCGTGCAGTGCAGGTCGTCGCCGCGCCGCTGGAAGATGTCGTGCGGCTCCTCGACGATCTCGATGTAGAGGTTGCCCGCGGGCCCGGCGCCCGGGCCGACCTCGCCTTCGCCGGCCAGCTTGATCTGGGTGCCGTTGTCCACGCCCGGCGGGATCTTCACGGTCAGCGTGCGGCGGGTGCGCACCCGGCCGTCGCCCGCGCACTCCACGCACGGGGTGGGCACGATCGTGCCGTAGCCCTGGCACTGCGGGCACGGCCGCGAGGTCATCACCTGGCCGAGGAACGAGCGCGTCACCTGCGAGACCTCGCCGCGGCCGCGGCACATGTCGCAGGTCACCGGCTGGGTGCCGGGGGCCGCGCCGTCGCCGTTGCAGGTCGGGCAGACCACGGCGGTATCCACCTGGATGTCCCGCTGGGTGCCGAAGGCGGCGTCCTGCAGGCTGATCTCCACCCGGATCAGCGCGTCCTGGCCGCGCTGCACCCGGGAGCGCGGGCCGCGCTGGCCGCCGCTGCCGAAGAAGGCGTCGAGCATGTCGCTGAACGCGAATCCCGGTCCGAAGCCGCCCGCGCCCGCCCCGGCCGCGGCGCCGCCGCGCGGGTCGCCGCCGAGGTCGTAGACCTGGCGCTTCTGCGGGTCGGACAGGACCTCGTAGGCGAGCCCTATCTCCTTGAACCGGTCCTGGGTCTGCGGGTCCGGGTTGACGTCCGGGTGCAGTTCGCGGGCAAGCCGGCGGTACGCCTTCTTGATCTCGTCCTGGGTGGCGTCCCGCCTGACCCCGAGGACCGCGTAGTAGTCGGTCGCCACGTTACGTCTTCTCCACTGATGCTCGTCCTATGTCCCGGCAATCGGCACTCGCCCAGGCTACGCCTTACGCCTGTTCGAGAATACGGCCGACGTATCTGGCAACGGCCGAGACCGCCCCCATAGTGCCCGGGTAGTCCATTCTGGTCGGCCCGAGCACCCCCAGCTGCGCGAGGGTGTCCTCGCCCCGGCCGTAGCCGCTGGTGACGACGGAGGTCGACGTCAGCTGGTCGAGCTCGTTCTCCCGGCCGATGCGCACGGTCAGCAGCGAGGGCGCGGTCGCCTCGCCGAGCAGCTTGAGCAGCACCACCTGCTCCTCCAGCGCCTCGAGCACCGGGTGGATGGTGTCCGGGAAGTCGTGGCCGAAGCGGGCCAGGTTGGCCGTGCCGCCGAACACCACCCGCTCCTCGCGCTGCTCCACGATCATCTCGAGCAGCACGGCGCACAGCGCGTCCACCGCGGAGAGCGGGGGACCCGCCGCGGCCTGCACCTCGCCGCCGGGCGAGCGCCGCGCGAAGTCCTCGAGCAGCGCCGGCACCTCGGCCAGCCGGCGGCCGACGATCTCGGCGTTGAGCCGCGCGCGCAGCTCGCCGAGCGCGGACTCCTCGATCGGCCCGACCTCGACCAGCCGCTGCTCGACCCGGCCGGTGTCGGTGATCAGCACCAGCATGATCCGGGTGGCGGCCAGGCCGACGAGCTCCACGTGCCGGACCGCGGAGCGGCTCAGCGAGGGGTACTGCACGACCGCTACCTGCCTGGTCAGCTGGGCGAGCAGGCGGACCGTGCGGGAGACCACGTCGTCCAGGTCCACCGCCTCGTCCAGGAAGCTGTGGATCGCCCGGCGCTCCGCCTGGGTCAGCGGCTTGACATTGGTGAGCCGGTCCACGAACAGCCGGTAGCCCTTGTCGGTGGGCACCCGGCCGGCGCTGGTGTGCGGCTGGTGGATGTAGCCCTCCTCCTCGAGCAGGGCCATGTCATTGCGTATGGTCGCCGGGGAGACGCCCAGGTTGTGCCGTTCGACCAGGGCCCTCGAGCCGACCGGCTCCTGGGTGGCGACATAGTCCTCGACGATCGCCCGCAGCACGTCCAGGCGGCGGCGATCCAGTTTCGGCTCGTCCACGGTGCGCACCTCCTGGTCGGCGGGTCTCGAACACGTCGTTACTCGGCAGTTGGCACTCGTTCACCGGGAGTGCCAGCTTTCGCAAGTCCAGTGTACGGCTTGCCGCCAGGGCTTGGTCTACCCTCGGCACGTGGTGAGTGCACAGTCGAACATTCCCGGGGACCTGCCGTCCCACGCACGACGGCGTACGGCGGCAGTCGATATCGAGGCAGTGACCGAACTCGTCGTCGAGGACGTGGAGACCGGCTTCTGCGGCGCCGTCGTGCGGGTGGAGAAGACGCCCGGCGGATACACCGTCACCTTGGCGGACCGGCACGGCAAGCACCGCGTCTTCCCGCTCGGTCCCGGCTTCCTGTTCGAGGGCAGGGCGGCGACGCTGGTCCGGCCGCGCCCGGCGGCGCCCGCGGCCTCGAAGTCGGGCCGGGACCGGACGGCGTCGGGCTCGGTCGCGGTGCACGGGCTGCGCGCGAAGGTGGCCAGGGCCGGGCGGATCTACGTCGAGGGCAAGCACGACGCGGAGCTGGTGGAACGCGTGTGGGGCGACGACCTGCGGATCGAGGGCGTCGTGGTGGAGATGCTCGGCGGCGTGGACGAGCTGCACGAGATCGCCGCGGAGTTCCAGCCGGGGCCGGGCCGCAAGCTCGGCGTGCTCCTCGACCACCTGGTGCCGAACAGCAAGGAGACCCGGACGGCCGACCGGCTGCAGCGCGGCCGCGAGGACTTCATCCTCGTGCTCGGACACCCGTACGTCGACATCTGGCAGGCCGTCAAGCCCGCGTCGGTCGGCATCGCGGCCTGGCCGGTCGTGCCGAAGCGCGAGGAGTGGAAGGACGGCGTCTGCGAGCGGCTGCATCGCAAGGACCCGAGCTGGCCGCTGGATCCGCGCCGCGCCTGGGCGCGGATCCTCGGGACGGTGAACTCGTACAAGGATCTGGAGCCCGCCCTGCTCGGCCCGGTCGAGGCGCTGATCGACTTCGTGACCGCGCCCTGACCGCGCCCTGGACCCGCCCTGGACCGGCCTGGCCTAGGCGTCGGTCCGGCCGAGCCGCCAGGCGGCCGCCGCGAGGAAGACCACCGGGTACGCCAGCAGCACGATCAGGCTCGACGTGCGCGAAAGGAAGTCCGGGTCCGGATGGAGCGCGACCAGCTGACCGGCCAGGTTGTCGGGCAGCCACTTGCCGATCCGGGAATTCCACGGACTCGGCAGCGCCGAGATGATGCCCGGCAGCACGAATACGAGGGTGAACAGGGCGACGATGGCACCGGCCGTGTGCCGCAGCAGCGCCCCGAACGCGAGCCCCAGCAGCGCGACGACGGCCAGGTAGAGCCCCATCGACGTGACCGAGCCGAGCGCGCCGGGACTGCTGATCGACTGGGCGACGCCGGTGGGCTTGAGCAGGGCCTGCGAGACGAAGAAGCCCACGAATGCGGCCGCCTCTCCGACGACCAGCGACGTGATCCCGATCACGACGGACTTCGCCATCAGCACCGAACGACGCTGCGGGATCGCCGAGAACGTCATACGAATCAGCCCACTGGAGTACTCCGAGCTGATCATCAGTACGCCGAGTGAGCCGATGATCAGCTGGCCGATCTCGAAACCCCGGAATGTCGTACTGAGCGGGTCGAACGCGGCACGATTCAACACCGACATGTGCGACCAGCGCGCGGCGATCGCCTGTCCGACCAGCGCCGAGACGCCGATCCCGACGACCACGAGGGCGAGCAGCGCGTAGTAGGTCGAGCGCGTGGCGCGGAACTTGATGCTCTCGGCGCGGATCAGATCCCTGAACCAGGCGAGCGGCCCGGCGGCGGTCATGCGGGTCACGGTGGCGAGCATTGCCATGGTTCAGCGCTCCTTCGCGGGGACGGGTTCTTCATGCGGGGTGCGGTACTCGACCGCGTCCGCGGTCAGCTGCATGAACGCCTCCTCGAGGCTGGCGTGGTCGCCGCGCAGCTCGTGCAGCTCCAGTCCGGCCGCGGCCGCGAGATGCCCCACGCGGTCGATCGGCAGGCCGGTCACCGCGAGAGCACCGTCGTCGAGGGCTTCGATGCCGCCTCCGTCGTCGATCAGGACCCGCGCGAGCTCCCCCGCGTACGGCGAGCGCACCACGATCCGGGACGCCGAGCCGGACGCGATGAACTCGCTCGTCGTGGTGTCGGCGATCAGCCTGCCGCGACCGATGACGACGAGCCGGTCGGCCGTCTGCGCCATCTCGGAGAGCAGGTGGCTGGACACGAGGATCGTGCGCCCCTCGGCCGCGAGCGACTGCAGCAGCTCGCGCAGCCAGCGCACGCCCTCCGGGTCCAGGCCGTTGACCGGCTCGTCGAAAAGCAGCACGGCCGGGTCGCCAAGCAGCGCGGCGGCGATGCCGAGCCGCTGCTTCATGCCGAGCGAGTATCCGCCGACGCGGCGCCTGGCGACCTTCTCAAGGCCGACCTGTTCCAGCAGGTCGGGCACCCTGCTGAGGCTGATTCCGTTGGCCCGGGCCAGCGAGCCCAGGTGCGCGTCGGCGCTGCGGCCCGGATGCACGGCGGTCGCGTCGAGCAATGCGCCGACCTGGTGCAGCGGCCGGATCAGGGTGCTGAATCGGCGGCCGTCCAGGGTCGCGTCGCCCCGGTCCGGCCGATCCAGGCCGAGGATGACGCGCAGGGTGGTGGACTTCCCGGCGCCGTTGGGTCCGAGGAAGCCGGTGACGTGGCCGGGCTGGACCGTGAAGGACAGCGAGTCGACGGCGAGGGCCTCGCCGTAGCGCTTCGTGATGTCGGAGACCTCAATCATGGGTTCAGCGTCCGCCGCGCGGGCATGCCCGGTCGTCGGAGCGCGGTAGCGGATTCCAGCTACGCCCGCGGGCCTGACACCAGAGCTTTCCGGTCATACGAATACAGCCCGGGTATGACACCGAGCGCCGGTCTCCAGGCTGATGCCATCGCGCGGACGGACGTCTAGCGTCGAGGGCGTGAGCGCGCAGAGTGAGAACATGCCGGTGATGCGGTCCGCCGCGCTGTTTGCCGCGGACGCGATCCTGGCCGTCCTGCTCGGCGCGCTGATGGTCTTCTCGGCCCTCCGGCCGGCGGCGCACGTGTGGACGGGGCCGGTCTGGCTGCGCCTGGTGATCGCGGTGGTCTCGGCCGCCGCGGTGGGCACGCGCCGTCTCGCACCGCTGTCATCGCTCAGCGTGGCGGTGCTCAGCTCGATCGTCGCCTGGACGCTCGGCTTCGAGCGCGACTCGTTCCTGACCGTCGCCCTGGTCCTCTACGTCGTCGCCGCGTCCCGCCCGCCGCGCCGCGCCGGCCTGCTGCTGGCCGGCTCCGTCGCGACGACGGCGGTCGCATACCTGGTCGCGGTGCCCCCGAGCGCCATCCATCCGAGTCCGACGTGGTGGCAGGTGCTCGGCGTGGCCGCGACGCCGATCGCGATCGAGGCGGTGGGCTGGGCGCTCGGGCTGGCGGTCTACCGGCAGCGCAGCTACGTCGAGGCGGTGCGGACCCAGGCCGCGCAGGAGGTGCGTGCGCAGACGGAGCTGGCCGCGCGCTCGGCCGCCGAGGAACGGCTGCGGATCGCCCGCGAGCTGCACGACGTCGTGGCGCACGCGATGAGCGTGATCACCGTGCAAGCCGGCGTGGCCCGCTATATCGACGACGCGCTGCCCGCGCGGACCTCCGCGGCGCTCGCAACGATAGAGTCGACGGGCCGTCAGGCGCTGCGGGACATGCGGCAACTGCTCGGCGTGCTGCGCGCGGAAGGGGAGCAGGTCGCGAGCAGCCCGGCCCCGGCGCTGGCGGATCTCGACGAGCTCGTGGAGGGCCTGCGCGCCGCCGGGACGAGCGTGGAACTGCGCGTCGGCGGCGAGGTGCGCCAACTGCCGGAGGGGCTGGAACTGTCCGCGTATCGCATCGTCCAGGAGGCGCTCACGAACGTCGTGAAGCACGCCGCGACCGACCGGGCCCGCGTCGACCTGCGCTACGAGCCGCGGGAGCTGGCGATCGAGATCGTCGACGACGGAGCTGGGGCACGCGCCGGGATGTCCGGCAGCGGCCACGGCCTCGTCGGGATGCGCGAGCGAGCCGCGCTGCACGGCGGGAGCCTCGAGGCCGGGCCGCTCCCGGTCCGCGGCTACCGCGTCGCGGCGCGGCTCCCCGTCGCCGCTCCGCTGGAGGTGGTCCCGGCATGAACGCCGAAACCGAGGAACCCATCAGCGTCCTGATCGCCGACGATCAGGCGTTGGTGCGCGGCGCGTTCGCCGCGTTGGTGGACGCGGTGCCCGGGATGCGCGTCGTGGGCACGGCCGCCGACGGCACCGAGGCCGTGGAGCAGGCCGCCAAGTGCCGTCCGGACGTGGTGCTGATGGATGTCCGCATGCCCCGCATGGACGGCATCGCCGCCACCCGAGAGATCATCTCGGCCGACGGCAACGGTCCCCGCGTGCTGATCCTGACGACCTTCGACCTCGATGAGTACGTCTTCTCCGCGCTGCGGGCGGGCGCGGGCGGCTTCCTGCTCAAGGACACGCCGCCGGACGACCTCGTCACCGCGATCCGGGTCATCGCGGCCGGAGAGGCGCTGCTCGCGCCGACCGTGACCCGCCGCCTGATCGAGGAGTTCGCCCGCCGCCCGGAACCCGCCAGCGCGCCGCACCAGAGCCTCCAAGGAGTCACCGAACGCGAGCGCGAGGTGCTCGTGCTGATCGGCCGCGGCCTGTCCAACACCGAGATCGCCGCGCACCTGCACCTCGCCGCGGCCACCGTCAAGACGCACATCAGCCGCCTGCTGATGAAGCTCTGCGCCCGCGACCGCGCCCAACTCGTCATCGCGGCCTACGAGAGCGGCCTGCTGAACCCGCAGCCCTGACCGTCAGTCCGTCAGGTCGCGCACGATCGCGTCGGCCAGCAGCCGTCCGCGCAGGGTGAGCACGGCGTGCCCGTCGGCGAAGGGCAGCGGCTCCAGCAGTCGCTCCTGCATGGCGAGCTCCGCCGCGGCGCGCCCCTTCTCGCTCAGCACGCCCAGCTCGAGCCCCTCGGAGATCCGCAGCTCCAGCAGAATCCGCTCGATCCGCCGGTCGTCGGCCGTCAGCACCTCGCGTGCCAGGCCAGGCGAGTGCCCGGCCTCGATGCGCTGCGCATACGCCGTCGGGTGCTTGACGTTCCACCAGCGGGTGCCGCCGATGTGCGAGTGCGCTCCCGGGCCCACGCCCCACCAGTCGGCGCCGGTCCAGTAGAGCAGGTTGTGCCGGCAGTGCGCGTCCTCGGACACGGCCCAGTTGGACACCTCGTACCAGCGGTATCCCGCCTCGCTGAGCAGCTGATCGGCCATCAGGTACCGGTCGGCGTGCAGGTCCTCGTCGATCATCGGCAGCTCGCCGCGGCGGATCCGGCCGGCGAGCCTGGTGCCGTCCTCGACGATCAGCGAGTAGGCGGAGACGTGGTCCGGGTACGCGCCGATCACCGCCTCCAGCGAGGCCCGCCAGTCGTCCTCGGTCTCCCCCGGCGTGCCGTAGATCAGGTCCAGGTTGACCTGCTCGAAGCCCGCGTCGTACGCCCAGCGCACGCACTGCTCCGGCCGTCCCGGCGTGTGCTTGCGCTCGAGTACGTCGAGCACGTTCTGGCGCGCGGACTGCATGCCGAAGGAGATCCGGTTGAAGCCGCCCTCGACGAGCTCGACGAGGTACTTCTCGTCCACCGACTCCGGATTCGCCTCGGTGGTGACCTCCACGTCGGTCGAGAGGCCGAACTCGTTCTTGATCGCCTTGAGCATGGCGACGAGGTCCTTGGCGGGCAGCAGCGTGGGCGTGCCGCCGCCGAAGAACACCGTCTCAACGGGCACATAGGACTCGCCGAGCACGCGGCGGGCCTGGCGGATCTCGGCGATCGCGTGCTCCGCGTACCCGGCCTGCGAGGCGCCGCCGCCCAGCTCGGTGGCGGTATACGTGTTGAAGTCGCAGTAGCCGCAGCGGCTCGAGCAGTACGGGACGTGCACGTACATGCCGAAGGGGCGCGCACCGAATGAACCGAGGGATTCCCTCGGCAGGGCGCCGTCGGCCGGGACCGGTTCGCCGTCGAGTTGTACGGAAGGCATCTGGTCATTGTCTCAGTCCGCAACTGCGGCTGTCAGATCCGGGTCCCTCGGTGCGGCGGCGTTGCCCCGAACGACCCAATCGTTGCGCCGGTCGGACCGTATTCGCCGTGTCCCGAACGGAATTCGAGTGGCGGGGGGACCACAGGCCGGATATGAAGGCCGGGTGACTCTCACTACTCCCAGAACCAGCACCGATACGGTGGACCCCGCCGTCGACCAGCTCACCGCGGACGTCGCTGTGGACGAGGCCGAGCAGCTCGTCAACGGCTTGGACGGCACCGAGGCCGACCCGGCGACCGGAGACGGCCGGACGACGGTGCGCCGGCTGACCGACGCGGATCTGCACCGGTGCGGCGAGCTGGGCGTCAGCCGGGACTGGGGAGCCGAACAGCGCAAGTGGGGCCTGCTCTTCGAGGTGGGAGAGGTCTACGGCATCGAGGACGAGGCCGGCCGGCTCATCGCCACCGCCGTGTTGACGCGGTACGGCCAGCAGTTCGGCTCGATCAGCATGGTGCTCGTCGCGCAGAGCCACGAGCGCCGCGGCCTCGGCACGCGGATCGTGCGGCACGTCCTCGACCAGGCGAGCAGCTCCACGCTGGTGCTGCACGCCACGCCCGAGGGCAGGTCGCTGTACGAGCGCCTGGGCTTCAAGCCCTTCGGCTCGGTCGAGGCGCACGTCGGCGTCTTCGACCCGACCGGCGCCCGCGCCGGCCGCACGCAGCCCGCCTCCGCCGCGGACCTGCTGCAGCTCGCCCGCCTGGACCGCGAGGTCTACGGCGTGCACCGCACCGCCCTGCTCAAGCGGCTGCCCAACTTCGCCGAGCGGGTCAGGGTACTGCGGAGCGAGGAGGGCCTGATCACCGGCTACGGCGCGCTCTGGCGCTCCGAGGACCTGGCCGCGATCGGCCCGGTGCTGGCCCCCGACGTCGCCGGCGCCCGCGACCTGATCACCGACCTCGCCGAGGGCGTGGAGGACCGGCTCCGGCTGGACGTCGACGCCGAGGGCGACGACCTGTCCGCCTGGGCCTGCGGCCACGGCCTGAAGCCCGCCTACACCTGCACGCACATGGTCCTCGGCGACGGCCCCGTCCCCATGGATCAGCTCCGCCTGCACGCCCCGATGATGTGCGCGCTCGGATAACGTGACCCTCGGCCGGGTCGCGCCGCCGTCGACCGCGGCGCGACCCGGCCGAGGGCCCCGCGCTACTTCTTCTTGTTCGGGTCCGAGGGCCCGTCGGAGTCCGAGGACAGCGCGGCGATGAAGGCCTCCTGCGGGACCTCCACGCGGCCGACCATCTTCATCCGCTTCTTGCCCTCCTTCTGCTTCTCCAGCAGCTTCCGCTTACGCGAGATGTCGCCGCCGTAGCACTTCGCGAGCACGTCCTTGCGCATCGCCCGCACCGACTCGCGGGCGATCACCCGGGCGCCGATGGCCGCCTGGATCGGCACCTCGAACTGCTGACGCGGGATCAGGTCCTTGAGCCGCTCGGCCATCTTCACGCCGTAGTTGTACGCGCGGTCCTTGTGCACGATCGCGGAGAAGGCGTCCACCTTCTCGTGGTGCAGCAGGATGTCCACCTTGACCAGGTCGGCCACCTGCTCGCCGTCCACGTCGTAGTCCAGCGAGGCGTAGCCGCGGGTCTTGGACTTCAGCTGGTCGAAGAAGTCGAAGATGATCTCGCCGAGCGGGAGCGTGTAGCGCAGCTCGACCCGGTCCTCGGAGAGGTAGTCCATGCCGAGCAGGCTGCCGCGGCGGCCCTGGCACAGCTCCATGATCGCGCCGATGTACTCGCTCGGGGCCAGCACCGTCGCCCGCACGGTCGGCTCGTAGACCTCGGCGATCTTGCCGTCCGAGGGGAACTCGCTCGGGTTGGTGACGATGTGCTCCTCGCCGCTCTCCATGATCACCCGGTAGACCACGTTCGGGGCGGTGGCGATCAGGTCGAGGTTGAACTCGCGCTCGAGCCGCTCCCGGATGATCTCCAGGTGCAGCAGGCCGAGGAAGCCGACGCGGAAGCCGAAGCCGAGCGCCGCCGAGGTCTCCGGCTCGTACACCAGCGCCGCGTCGTTGAGCTGCAGCTTGTCCAGGGCGTCGCGCAGCAGCGGGTAGTCCGAGCCGTCGATCGGGTAGATGCCGGAGAACACCATCGGCTTGGGTTCCTTGTACCCGGCCAGCGCCTCGGTGGCGCCCTTGTACTGCGCGGTGATCGTGTCGCCGACCTTCGACTGGCGCACGTCCTTCACGCCGGTGATCAGGTAGCCCACCTCGCCCGGGCCGAGGCCGTCGGCCGGCTTGGGCTCCGGCGAGATGACGCCGATCTCCAGCAGCTCGTGCGTGGCGCCGGTGGACATCATCAGGATGCGCTCGCGCTTGGACAGGTACCCGTCGATCACCCGGACGTAGGTGACCACGCCGCGGTACGAGTCGTAGACCGAGTCGAAGATCATCGCCCGGCTCTTGCCCGCGGGATCGCCGATCGGCTGCGGCAGCGTGCGCACCACGTGGTCGAGCAGCTCGGGCACGCCCTGGCCGGTCTTGCCGGAGACCTTCAGCACCTCGTCGGGCTCGCAGCCGATCAGCTTGGCGAGCTCCTCGGAGTACTTCTCCGGCTGCGCGGCCGGCAGGTCGATCTTGTTGAGCACCGGAACGATCGTCAGATCGTTCTCCAGCGCCATGTAGAGGTTGGCGAGCGTCTGCGCCTCGATGCCCTGCGCCGCGTCCACCAGCAGGACCGCGCCCTCGCAGGCGGCGAGCGAGCGGGAGACCTCGTAGGTGAAGTCCACGTGGCCGGGCGTGTCGATCATGTTGAGCACGTGCGTGACCCCGTCCACCCGCCAGGGCAGCCGGACGGCCTGCGACTTGATGGTGATGCCGCGCTCGCGCTCGATGTCCATCCGGTCCAGGTACTGCGCGCGCATCTGCCGCTCGTCGACCACGCCGGTCAGCTGCAGCATGCGGTCGGCCAGGGTGGACTTGCCGTGGTCGATGTGCGCGATGATGCAGAAGTTGCGGAGCAATGCCCGATCCGTCTGGGACGGCTTCGGGATGTCGGGCGGCAGGCCTGGCACGCGGGATCCATTCGACTGGTAGGGACAAGACCTATGGTCCCATGACCAAGCCGTGGACCGTAATTTTCACAGCCCGGAGAGCGCGAGGTGTCCGCGAGACTGGCAGGACTCCCCGCATGAGCCCCGAAAGCGGGACCGTAATTTGCCGGAGAGCGCGAGTATGTCGGCCAGGACTGGCAGAATTCCGCGCATGAGCCCCGTGAGCCGCAGCCGCAAGCCGAAACGCCCGCACAAGCCCGTGCAGCACGCCCCCGCCTCCCCGTACGCCAAGTTCCTCGACGAGGCGAAGGCCCTGCTCGATCCGGAGACCGAGGTGGTCGAGGCCGAGCTGTGGGGGTCCTTCGCGCTCGGCGCCGTGTTCGAGACCTCCTGGTTCGGCGAGGACGAGGGGGACGACGAGGACCCGGACGACGTGTTCGAGGAGCAGTACGGGGAGCTCGTCGAGTACTTCGGCAAGCAGAAGCGGCGGCCCGAGGCGCTCGCCGGGCTGCGCGCGCTGGCGATGGTCGGCGAGGACTGGACCCGCGAGGAGGCGCTGCGCGCGGCGGACGAGCTCGCCGCGGCCGGGGTGAAGGAGCCCGGCTGGCTGCGCCGGGCCGAGGAGGTCGAGCCCACCTCCGTCTTCCGCGCGGGCGACCTGTTCGGCGACGCCGGGACGATCAACCTGGGCTTCAAGCGGGGCGGCGAGGAGCACACCGTCAGCTGTTACGTGGCGGACCGCGGCGGACCGGTGCTGGAGCGGGTGCTGGTGGTGCCGGGCGGCGCGGCCGAGTTGGCACGCGGGATGCGTGCGCACGAGGAGGGCGAGGGCAGGCTGCACATCAGCGAGCTGACGCCGGTGCATGCGCGCACGCTGCTCGCGGAGGCGCTGGACCGGCTGCTGTCCGAGGGTCCCGACGACCCGGAGGAACTGCGCGAGATCGCCGAGGAGGCCGGTCTCGACCTCGAGGAACTGGAGATGACCAGCCCGGCGGGCCTGTGGGCGCTGCTCGCGGCGCGGCTCGAACTGCTGCCCGAGCCCGAGGTGTCGGACACGGCGGTGGGCAGCGCCGAGGACGTGCGGGAGACCGTCGCCGCCTTCCTCGCCTCGAAGCACGCCGCCGAACTGCCGGATCGCGAGCTGGCCGGCGCGCTGGCCACGGTCTTCGCGGACGTCGCGGCCCTCAGCGACCGGACGGCCGTCGGCTTCGGCCCGATCAGCCTCGGCGGCTACCTGCTGGACGAGTTCGCCGAGACCATCGAGCTGACGAAGCCGGAGGCCGAGCAGGTTCCGGCCGTGCTCACCGCGTGGGCCGAGTTCACCAACGAGCGCCGCGGCCTCGGCGAGGAGGGCCTGCAGCTGTGGCGCGAGGCGCTGCCGGAGCTGGCCCGCGCCTTCGCGCAGGTCTACGGCGACGAGGACGTCGCCGAGGTGCGCGAGGAGTACGAGGCGATCCCGGTCCGCGACTACAAGATCAACGCGGGCATGGACCTGTCCGAGGTGCTGCAGCAGCTGGTGGACGAGGCGCGCGGCGGCGAGGACGAAGACGAGTACGAGTTCGAAGATGCCGAAGACGACGACACGCACAACGAGGAATAGGGCGGCGTAGTGGCGGAGACCGGGACCGTCCGCTTCCTGCACACCGCGGACTGGCAGCTGGGCATGACGCGGCACTGGCTCGGCGAGCATCAGGGCGCGTACGACCGGGCGCGGATCGGCGCGATCCGGCGGATCGGTAGGCTCGCCGAGCAGGAGGGCTGCGAGTTCATCGTGGTGTGCGGCGACGTCTTCGAGTACGCGCAGGTCAAGCCGCGTACCGCGGAACCGGCGCTGGAGCGGCTGAGCGCGCTTCCGGTGCCGGTCTACCTGCTGCCCGGCAACCACGATCCGCTGACCGAGTCAGGGATCTACCGCTCGGACTGGTTCCACCGGCAGGCGGGTGAGAGTGTGCGCGTGCTCGACGCTCCCGGGCTCGTCGAGGTGCGGCCCGGAGTGGAACTGCTGGCCGCGCCCTGGTTCTCGAAGCAGGCCCCCGACGAGCAGATCGATCGGCTCGCGGCCCGGCTGGAACCGCCGCCGCCCGGCACCGTGCGAATCGCGGTGGGCCACGGCGGCGTCGACTCGCTGGCCTCCGCGCTCACCGCGGACCCGATCTCCACCGGCAGGCTGGAGCAGGCGGTCGCGGAGGGTCGGGTCGACTACGTGGCGCTCGGCGACCGGCACTCGAAGACCTCCGTCGGCGGCTCGGGCCGAATCTGGTACTCCGGCAGCCCCGAGCCGACCGCGACGCGGGACCCGGACCCCGGATTCGTCCTCGTCGCCGAGCTCGGGCCGAGCCGTGCGGTCGAGGTGACGCCGCATCAGGTCGGCACCTGGACCTTTCGGGAGCGGCACTTCGAACTGGCCGAGGCCGCCGACGTTGACGCCGTCCTCGCCTGGCTGGACGCATTCCCGGAGAAGGCCGACACCGTCGCCAAGCCGATCCTCTCCGGCGCGCTGGGCCTCGCCGAGTCGGAGCGGCTGCGCGCCGGCCTGGAGACCCGGAGCCACCGCTTCGCGGCGATCCTCGAATCGGGTCGCAGCACGCTGCGTGCCCGCCCGGAGGACACCGACCTGGATGACCTGGCGCTCACCGGCTTCGTCGCCGAGACCGTGACCGCTCTGCGCGACCGGGGCGGCGAGGCGGCCAATGACGCGCTGCGACTGCTGATCCGGCTGGCCGGGGACTGAGGGGATTGCACCATGCTGCGACTGCACCGGATCAGGCTGACCGACTTCAAGGGCGTGGCCGCGCGCGAGGTGGCGTTCACCGAGCACGGCATCACGCTGGTCTCCGGCCCGAACGAGATCGGCAAGTCCTCGCTGGTGGACGCGCTTGACCTGCTGATCGACCTGCCCGCGACCTCGCGGCACAGCCGCGTGACGGCGACCCAGCCGACCGGCCGCGACGTGGGCCCGGAGGTGGAGGCGGAGCTCAGCCTCGGCCCGCACCGCCTCGTCTACCGCAAGCGCTGGCTGCGTTCCCCGCAGACCGAGCTGCAGGTCCTCTCGCCGTCCCCCGCGCAGTTCAGCGGGCCGCAGGCGCATGAGCGCCTCAACGGCCTGTTGGCGGAGAACGGCGTGGACAAGGACCTGTGGCGCAGGCTGCGGGTGGACCAGGGCGCGCCGCTTGGCCAGGCCTCGGTCGGCGGCTACGCCTCGGTGCCCGCCATGGCGGGAGAGGCCGAGCACCTCAACTCGGTGCGGCGCGGCCCGGAGGAGGAGCTGTTCGAGAAGGCCAAGGCCGAGTTCGAGCGGTACTTCACCGAGAAGCGCTTCCAGCCGACCGGCGACTACAAGGCGGCGCGCGAGGCGCTGGACGTCGCCAACGACGCGTGCGCCGAGGCGAAGGCCGCGCTGGCGGCGGCCGACGGCGACCTGGCCGACTACCAGCGGACGCGGCGTCAGATCGCGGGCGGCGCGGAGGAGCTGGACGCGGCGACCAGCCGTCTCAAGCTGCTCGAACAGCAGTGGAAGGAAGCGACCGAGGCCGAGGCGAAGCAGCGTGCGCTGGAGACCGTGCTCGGGGAGGCCGAGGTGATCGCGCGCCAGGAGTCGGAGGTCGAGCGGCTGAGTGAGCGGCTCACCTGGAACGAGTCCGACGCCGCTGCTAAGCAGGGCGAGCTCGCGGCGGCGGAGAACGAGGCGGCGCTCGCGGAGGAGCGGCTGCGGGCGTGCGGCGCGCAGCGGGATATCGCCAGAACCGCGGCGCGGCTGGCCGGCGGGGACGTCGCGTGGCGCCGGGACCAGGCGGAGGCCGAGCAGGCTGAGGCGGTGCTCGCACGGCTCGAGGCGGCGCAGCAGCGGCTGGACGCGGCCGCGGCGAGGCTCGACGCGTGCCAGGTCACCGACCTGGTCCTCGCCGGGATCGACGAGGCGCACCGCGCGTGGGAGAAGGCGCACGACCAGCTGGCCGCCAACGCCGCCACGGTCGCGGTGACCCGGCTTGGCGAGACCCCCGTGCTCATCGACGGCGCCGAGTCGGCAGCCGCGGACGACTTCACTCTCCCCGTGCTCGAAGCCCGCACGGTCGAGGTGCCGGGTGCCGTGCGGGTCATGGTCAGGCCGGGCAGCGGGGAGAAGCAGCGGCGCGCGACCGAGCGCGAAACCCTCGAGCGCTACCGCTCGCTCTGCGCACAGGCGGACGTCGCGGATATCGCAGGCGCCAAGGAGGCCGGACAGCTCTGGCGAGCGGCGCACGAGGAGCAGCGGGACGCCCGGACGGCGATCGAGGCCGCGCAGTACGACGAGTCCGTCGGCCAGCTGCGCTCCAGGCTCGAGGTCCTCCGCGAGAAGATCACCGCGTACGAGGCCGCCCTGCCTGCGGAGCGCGTGCCCGCGGCCGACCTGTCCGCCGCGCAGGAGGCCGAGCAGGCCGCGCGCGCGGCGGCGGAGGTGGCCGAGGACCGCTTCCTGGAGGAGGACAAGAAGGCCAATCAGCTCGCGACGCGTGTCAGTACACTGCGCGCCGAGCAGAACGCCGTCGCCCGAGCTGTGCAGGGCGCGTCCGACGAACTCGAACTCGCGCGCAAGCGGCTGACCGAGATAGGGCCCCCGCTACTCCCGTCCGAGCTGGAACGGGCGCGGTCCGAGCGTGACACGGCGGCGGAGCGGGTCGCCCAACTCGACCCCGGGCGGCTGACCGAGCAGCTCGACAACCAGCGTCGCCTGGTGCCCGAACTCGCCAACGAGCAGAACAAGCACCGAACGCACCTCGAGGTGCTCTCCGACCGGCTCACCCGCTACGGCCGGTCCGCGCCCGAGGAGCAGTTGGCGCTGGCCGACACCGAGCAGAAGCGCGCCCAGCGGGCGTATGACGCACTGGAACGCCGGGCCCAGGCCGCGAAGCTGCTGTTCGAGACGCTGAGCAGCCACCGCGAAGCGGCCCGCGACCGGCACACCACGCCGTTCCGCCAGCGCGTCGAGCGCTACGCGCAGCGCCTTTTCAGCCCCGGCGTGCACGTCGAGATCGGCCCCGACCTGACGATCGTCTCGAAGACCGTCGGCGGCGTCACCGTCCCCTTCGACTCGCTCTCCGCGGGCGCCCGCGAGCAACTGAGCCTGCTGGCCCGCATCGCCTGCGCCGACCTGGTCGGTTCGGTCCCGCTGATCCTCGACGACGTGCTCGGCCACTCCGACCGGGACCGCCTCAGGGACGTGGCGGTGATCCTCGGCCAGGTCGCCGACCGCACCCAGATCATCCTGCTCAGCCACGAACCCACCCGCTTCCCCATCGCCGGCATTCACCGCGTCGACCTCTAGCGCGGCCGACCGCCGGGTGCGGTGGGGCGCCGGTGCGGTGGGCGCTGGTGCGGTGGCGCAGCGGAACTCTAGTGGAGCTCTGGCGCGGTGGGGCGCTGGTGCGGTGGCGCAGCGGAACTCTGGCGCAGCGGAACTCTGGCGCAGTGGAGCTCTGGCGCGGTCGGGACGCCCTTCATCCGCTGGTAGACTGGGCGATCGCGTGGCCTCGTAGTGCGGTGTTGCCAGCCTGAAGAGCAGTGGTGACAAGACACCGCGCGGTCGCCCCCAGGGCCGACTCGCCACGCTAACCACTTTGGATATGAACTAGAAGAGGCTGTTCTTTACATGGCGAACATCAAGTCGCAGATCAAGCGCATCAAGACCAACGAGAAGGCCCGCCTGCGCAACAAGGCGTACAAGTCGGAGCTGAAGACCGCGATCCGCCGCACCCGCGAGGCCATCGCCGCCGGCGACGCCGCCAAGGCCCAGGAGGCCGCCGCCTACGCCTCCCGCAAGCTGGACAAGGCCGTCTCGAAGGGCGTCATCCACGCCAACCAGGCCGCCAACAAGAAGTCCGCGCTGGCCAAGGCCGTCAACGGCCTGAACGCCTGATCTTCCCCGCACTCTCAGCGGAAGGGCCCCGCACGTCGTACGACGTGCGGGGCCCTGGCCTTTTCGCTTCCGGGCTACAGCGAGAGGACGAGTTTTTCCAGGGCGTAGTAGGGGTCGGCGGCGGCGCCTTTGACGGCGGCGTCGGTGTCGGCGACGGCGCGGAGGGCGGCGGAGAGGCGGGGCGGGTTCCAGCTGCGGGCCTGTTTGCGGAGCTTGTCTATCTGCCAGGGGGGCAGGCCGAGGTCCTTGGCGGCGCCGCCGGCGGCGGCGACCTTGCCGAGGCGGCGCAGGCCGGTGGCGAAGGCGCTGACGATCAGCACGGGGGCCACGCCGGTGTCCAGGGCGAAGCGGAGTTGCTCCAGGGCCTCGAAGCGACGGCCCTCGATCGCCAGGTCGGCGATCGCGAAGCCGGAGACTTCGGCGCGGCCCTGGTAGTACTTGGCGACTATGGTCTCGTCGACGGTGCCCTCGGAGTCGTCGACGAGCTGGCTCGCCGCGGCGGCGAGCTCGCGTAGGTCGGAGCCGACGGCGTCGGACAGGGCGCGGGCGGCGTCGTCGGTGATGGCGCGCTTGACCCGCTTGAACTCGCTCTTGATGAAGCCGATGCGGTCACCGGGCTTGCTCAGCTTCGGGCAGTCGACGAGGTTGGGCTTGCGCTTCTTCACGGCGTCGAGGAACGCCTTGCCCTTGACGCCGCCGCCGTGCACGAGGACGAGAACCGTGGTGTCGGCCGGGTCGTTCAGGTAGCGCGTCACCTCGGTTGTCTGTTCCGGCGTCAGGTCCTGCACGCCGCGCACGACGACGACCTTGGCCTCGCCGAACAGCGACGGCGAGACCAGTTCGGCGAAGCCGCCGGGCGCGAGTTGGCCGGGGATCACGTCGCAGATCTCGACGCTCGGGTCCTGCTTCCGCGCCGCGGCCACCACCTCGGCCACGGCCCGGTCGGCAAGCAGCTCCTCCGGGCCGGTGACCAAGGTGAGGGGTGGGACGACGGTCACTGCGATTCCTCGGCGGCGGGGCCGTCCAGCTTCGCGGCGCCGCACACCCAGGCGAGGGCGAAGGCCTCCTCGTGCCAAGCGTCGTAGCGGCCCGACTTGCCGCCGTGGCCCGCCGACTCGATCTCGGTCTTCAGCAGGATGTCCTTGCTCTGCCCGTTCAGCGCGGTGGCGCGCAGCCGGGCGATCCACTTGGCGGGCTCGTGGTAGCCGACGCGGGTGTCGTTGACGCTGGTACGCGCGAGGATCGGCGGGTAGGCCACCGCGGCGACGTTCTCGTAGGGGCTGTACTCCTTCATGTACTGATACACCTCGGCGGACTCGAGCGGGTTGCCCCACTCGTCCCACTCCATGACCGTCAGCGGCAGGCTCGGGTCGAGGATGGTGTTCAGCGCGTCGACGAACGGGACCTCGGCGAGCACGCCCGCCCACAGGTCCGGCGCGAGGTTCGCGATGGCGCCCATGAGCAGGCCGCCGGCGGAGCCGCCGCGCGCGACGAGGCGGTCCGGCGCGGCCCAGCCCTCGGCGACCATCGCGCGGCCGCAGGCCACGAAGTCGGTGAAGGTGTTCTTCTTGTGCAGCAGCTTGCCCTGCTCGTACCAGAACCGGCCCATCTCGCCGCCGCCGCGGATGTGCGCGATGGCGAAGACGAAGCCGCGGTCGAGCAGACTCAGCCGCGCGACCGAGAAGTACGGGTCCATCGACGCCTCGTACGAGCCGTAGCCGTAGAGGAGGCAGGGTGCCGTTGAGTCTGGTTGCAGGCCCTTGCGGTGAACGACGGAGATCGGGATGCGGGTTCCGTCCTCGGCCACGGCCCACACGCGGCGCTGCTCGTACTGCTCCGGGTCGAAGCCGCCGAGCACGGGCTGGCGCTTGAGCAGCGTGAGGGTGCCGTTGGCGATGTCGTAGTCGTACACGGAGGACGGGGTCACCATCGAGCCGTAGCCGATGCGCACCCGGTCGGTGGTGTACTCCGGGTTGCTTCCGGTGCCGACGCTGTAGATCGGCTCATCGAACGCGATCGGGCTGCCCTGGGCGCTCGGCACGCCGTCCACGATCGGGTGCACGGCGACGCCGGTCAGCCCGTCCTTGCGGTATTCGAGCACGAAATGGTCCGCGAAGGCCTCGGCATCGAGCAGCCGGACGGCGGGATCGTGCGCGAGCAGCGGAGTCCACTCACCCGGAGCCGTGATCGGCGCCGTCGCCAGCTCGAAGTTCTCCTTGCCGTCGCTGTTGTGCACGACCAGCAGCACATCGCGGTCCGAGTCGGTCGGGTGGGCCCAGTGGTCGACGGCGTACTCGACGCCGGTCTGCCGCTCCTTCACCACGCGGAACTCGCCGGTCGGGTCGTCCGCGCGCAGCAGCCGGGACTCGCTGGTGATCTTCGAACCGAGGGAGATCTCGAGGTACTTCTCGCTGCGGCTGAGCCCGACGCCGAGCCAGAAGCGCTCGTCCGGCTCCTCGAAGACCAGCACGTCCTGCTCGGCCGGGGTGCCGATGGCGTGGCGGTGCACGCGGTAGGGGCGCCAGGCCTCGTCCACCGTCGTGTAGAAGAACACCGAGTTGTCGGCGGCCCACGCGGTGCTGTAGTGCGTGTTCGGGATCTCGTCGGTCAGGTCCTGACCGGTCTCCAGGTCCCGGATGCGCAGCGTGTATCGCTCGTCCCCGTCGAAGTCCGTCGAGTAGGCCAGCAGCCGGTCGTCCGGCGAGATGTCGAAGGCGCCGAACGAGAAGAAGTCGTGGCCCTCGGCGAGCGCGTTCCCGTCCAGCAGGACCTGCTCGCCCGGCAGCGCCGAGCCGTCTTCCGGCAGCTCGGGCGGGTTCGGGCCGGTCGCGGCGAGCCGGCAGTGGATGGAGTACTGCTTGCCCTCCTCGGTCCGGGCGTAGTGCCACCAGTCGCCCTTGCGGGTGGGCACGGAGAGGTCTGTCTCCTTGGTGCGCCCCTTGATCTCCTGGAAGATCCGCTCGCGCAGTGCGGCCTGCCCGTCCGTCGCCGCGGCGGTGAAGGCGTTCTCCGCCTCGAGGTATGTCCGGACGTCCTTGTCGTCCTTGTCGAGGAACCAGTAGTACGGGTCCTGGACGTGGTCGCCGTGCTGGACACGCTCGTGCGGCTGGGTTTTCGCGACGGGTGGCTTCATGCTCCGATCCTATGTCCACGATGCGACACGAGGGCGGCTGACGCGACGCATTCGTGGGTAGGAGGAATGACGGAGGGTGACGCGGGGTCACGATCAACACATCTACGCATGGAGATCGAGGACTCGTGTACAAGCTCACCGGAATCAGCAAGCAGTATCGGAAGGGCGGCGCCGTCGTCGACGCGATCCGCCCGATGGACGCGGAGATCGCGGACGGCGAATGGCTCGCGATCCAGGGCCCGACCGGGCACGGCAAGACGACCCTGCTGCAGTTGCTCGGCGGCCTCGACCGGCCGACCGCCGGCACGGTCGAGTTCGACGGCCAGAACCTCGGCGCGATGAGCGAGTCGCGGCTGACGCGTATTCGCGCCGAGCACATCGGATTCGTGTTCCAGTCCTTCAACTTGATCCCGACGCTCAATGCCATCGAGAACGTCGAGACGGCCCTGGTGCCGCTCAAGATCTCGAGCGGCGATCGGCGGGAGCGGGCGATGAAGGCACTGGGCAGCGTCGGCCTGGCGGACCGGGCGTTCCACCTGCCGACGGAGCTCTCCGGCGGCCAGCAGCAGCGCGCGGCCATAGCTCGGGCGCTGGTCAAGGAGCCGCGGGTGCTGCTCGCCGACGAGCCGTCCGGCAACCTGGACGAGGACACCCGCGACGAGATCATCTCGCTGCTGGAGGACTCGTGGCGTGACAGGGGCCTGACGCTGGTCATCGTGACGCACGACAGCATGGTGGCCTCGCGGGCGCAGCGCCGGGGCGTGATGCGCAACGGAAGGCTGACGTACGGCGCCGAAAACGTGTCCGAGGCGGAGCGCGCGGAGCCCGACGAGCCCGGGGCGGAGTCGTGGACCGAGCCCGAGGAAATCGGCAGCGATTCGGAGTGAGTGCGATGGCGTTGCCGGCTGCCGCCACGGCGGCCGTGTGAGGTGGACGTCGGGCTCGGCGGGGCGGTCGGGAGCGTGCCGTCGCCCTTGTCGGCCTGGACCGGGATCGGCGCGTCGGACGCGGCCGGCGCGCTGATCAGGACCATGCCGTCGAGGTCGGTCCGGTACACCCGTGCCCCGTCCGAGCCGGCGAGATAGACGGTTCGCGCGGCCGGGTGGCCGTACGGATTGCCCAGGCCGACGGAGATGACGCTGAGGCTCGGTGCCGCCGCCGCCAGGAAATCAGGAAACTGTTTTGCGCTGCCGTGGTGCGGCACCTTCAGCACGTCGGCCTTGAGGTACTGCTTGCGGTCCTGCAGCAGGATCTGCTGGACCGTCGTCTCGATGTCACCTGTCAACAGGATGTGGAAAGGCGCGCCGCGCACGTTCACCGTGACGGCCATGACGATGGAGTCGTTGTTGGGGCCGGAGTTCTCGCTCGGACCGTCCTCGGCCATGTTGCTCATGCCACTGCCGCTGCCCCTGCCACTGCCACTGCCGCCCGTGTCGGTCGACGCATGCAGTGGGTGCTCGGCCTGCGGCCACAGGACTCGCCAGGAGATGTCCCCGATCTTGCGCTGTTCGTCGGGTTGCACGCGCACGACGGGGATTCGCGCGGCCGCGGCGAGGCGGTTGACCAGGGCGGCTCCGGACGGCGGGTCATCGACGGTCGTCGTCTCGATTTCGCCTACCTTGCGGCCTTGGAGCAGGCCGGAGAGTCCGTCGACGTGGTCGGCATGGAAGTGGGTGAGGATCGCGAGCGGGACGTCGGTGATACCGAGTCGCTGGGCACATGTGTCCTCCTTGGCGGGGTCGGGGCCCGTGTCGACGGCGATGGCCGTGTGCGGGGAGAGATTCAGGAAGAGCGCGTCGCCTTGGCCGATGTCGCACACGGCGAGCGACCAGGGTCGCTGCGGGGTGGACGGGGTGGTGAGTTGGCGCAGCAGCGGGATGGATGCGAGGCCGACGAGGAGCATGCAGATGACGCCGATGACGATCAGGCGGCGCTTGCGAGCGGTACGTCGCTCCGGTTGCGGGGTGGTCATACGGGGCTCCGTCGATCGTGGATCCGGTGTAGCGAGCGGGTGAGTCTGCGGCCGATGGCGTAGGTGGCGAGCAGGGCGAACATGCCGACCAGGCCGGTCGGCCACGGGACCTTGGCGCCGGGAACGCGTGCCACGCCGTGCGCGACGAGGCAGATCCAGCGCGTGGGCCATTGAGCGAGCCAGGCCGCCGCGTGGCCCGCCGGCGGCCAGACGGCGTATCCGGCCATCGCGGTGATGCCGAGGACGGTGGCGGGCGGCGCCGCGGGGACGGCGAGCACGTTGCCGAAGACGGCGTACAACGGCAGCGAGCCGGTGAAGGTGACGAGCAGCGGCTCGCAGTAGATCTCCGCGGCGGCCGTGTACGAGGCGGTGGTCGCGACCCAGCTCGGCAGGCGGTAAAGCACGATCAGCTTGTCGCGCCAGCCGGGGGCGCTGACCAGCAGGCCGGCCGTGGCGGCGACGGAGAGGACGAAGCCGTACTGGTGGGCGAGCCAGGGATCGATCAGCAGCAGGATCAGCGCGGCTCCGGCGGTCGCGGTCAGCCCGCGGAACCGGCGGCCGGTGGAGAGGGCGACGCTCGCGAGCAGCGCGGTGACCGTGGCGCGCACCATCGGTGGTCCGGGGCGGGCGAGGGCGGTGAAGCCGAGCGCGAGCACCGCGGCGAAAACGGCGAGGGCGTGGGCGCATAGGCCCGCGTATCGGGCGAGCGGGAGAACCGCCGCGGACAGAAAAACAAGGTTCTCGCCGGACACCACGACGAGATAGCTGAGGCCGGCGGCTTTGAGGTCGGCGCTGGTGGCGGCCGGGACGGCGCTCGTGTCGCCGAGGGTGAGGGCGGGGAGCACGGCCGCCGGTTCCGGCGGGAGACCGGCGACGGCTTGGCGGAGATCGGAGCGCAGGGCGCCCGCGAGGCTCTGGATGAGGCTCGGGCCGCCGATGACGCGGGGTGGCTGATTCGCCGTCAGCGTGGCCGCGTCGCCGTCCGCCGGGTCCTTCGGCGGCACGAGGCGGCCGCTGAGCTCGATGTGCATGGACGGCAGCAGCGTCGACCAGGTGGCGGACGAATCGGGGTGGGCGAGGACGGTGGCACGGGAGTGCACCCGCAGGGGCGCACCGCCCTCGGACGACACGGATTCGATGCGGACGGGGAGCAGGATGATTCCCTTGACGGGCTTGGGGTCGCCGGTCACGGCCGCCGTCGCGGTCACATAGGAGTGGGCGGCGGCGAGTTCGGAGACGGGACCGAGGCGCAGCGCGTAGACGTGCAGGGCGGCGGATGTCGCGAGCGACGCGGCGACGAGGAGCGTCGCGCCGACGGGGATGAACATCGTGGAGCGCTTGGCGAAGCAGAGTGTTGGGACGCCGATCGCGGCCAGGCCCGCGGCGCATGCGAACGTCGTGGCCGGAGCGTGCGTGAGGCCGAGGCGCGTGGCCAGCCAACCCGCCAGCACCGGCGGGAGCAGGCGCAGGTCGGGGACTTTGGGTCGCGCTCGGTTCATGGTTCCGCTCCCCCGTCTACAGCGCGACCATCGGGGCGAGGTTCGAGAACCGCTGGCCGCTGAAGCCGCTGACCTGCCGGAGGTCGTCGACGCTGTGGAACGGGCCGTGCTCGGTGCGGTAGTCGACGATCCGCTCGGCGAGCGCCGGACCGACGCCGGGGAGTTGCTCGAGGTCTTCCACGGTCGCCAGATTCAGATGGACGAGCTCCGTGCCGCCGCGGCTCTTCTTGCCCTTGCCGCGGCCGGCCGGCGCGCCGGACTGGGCCTGCGGCGGCGTCACGCCGACCAGCACCTGCTCGCCGTCGACGAGCACCTGGGCCTGGTTGAGCGCGGTCAGGTCGATGCCCGGCAGGGCGCCCCCGGCCGCGTTGATCGCGTCGAGGATGCGCGAGCCCGCCGGCAAGGTGCGCACGCCTGGCCTGGGCACCTTGCCCTCGACGTCGACGACGACACCCTGGCCGGAGCCGGACGTGACGGCGGAGTTCGCGGCTGAGTTGCCGGCCGAGTTGGCACCGGAGTCGGTCGCGACCGGGACCGACGGGAGGGACTCGGCCTCGGTCGCCCCGGCCGCGTCGCCGGTGCCGAAGCCGAGCGGACGCTCGCGGGCCACGGACATCTCGTGCGGCTTCGACCGGAGCACGGCCCACCCGCCGATCAGCAGCGCGCCCAGCAGAACGCTGACGGCCAGCACGATCCCGGTCGTGCGGTCCAGCGCCCAGCGGCCGCGGAGCGTGGGCGGCAGCCGGTCGGCGATCGCGGCCTTCCAGCGGCCCCGCCGGGAGATCACCGGCGGGAGGAGCGATGGCTCCGCGGAGCGGGTGGCAGCGCCGGCCACCCCGTCGACCTGTGGTGTCGCCCAGCGCCAGTGCCTGTCGTTCTGAGTCATGATCCGGACGCTAGGGGGCGTACCGGACATCCGTCTCGCGGGATTTCGCGGGCTGTGGACGAAACCCCGGTTGTGGATAAACCCGCCACACATTCGGCTCAGCGATTAAGCACACCATCCCGCCGAAACGGTGAGCCTGTTCGGGGCGACCCCGCTGTCGGCTGAGCGATCTTCGGCTATCGTGCGATTTATGACTGGCCCGACGGTGGTGGTGACGGACTCGACGGCGTGCCTCACGGCGGAGCGGGTGGCCGCGGCGGGCATCGTCGTCGTCCCGCTGCAGGTGGTGATCGGCACCGACTCGTA
Organism: Actinospica sp.; assembly: GCF_035552695.1. NCBI lineage: Bacteria > Bacillati > Actinomycetota > Actinomycetes > Catenulisporales > Actinospicaceae > Actinospica > Actinospica sp. Next base: position 23,833 of record NZ_DASZKT010000214.1, on the reverse strand, counting down.
CACCGAGGGCACGGCGCGGGCGCAGACCGCGCTGATGGCCGCGCTGCGGCGCAGGCAGCCCGCGACCACCTCGCGGCCCTCCCCCGAGCAGTTCGCCGCGTGCTACCGCGAACTGGCCGAGCAGGGCGCGGGCGGCATCGTGTCGGTGCACCTGTCCGAGCAGCTGTCCGCCACCGGCGAGGCCGCGCGGCTTGCCGCGAAGAGCGCGCAGGTCCCGGTCGAGGTGGTCGATTCGCGCAGCCTCGGCATGGGCCTCGGCTACGCCGCGCTGGCCGCCGCCGAGGCCGCGAAGGCGGGCGCCGGGCCGCTGGTCTGCGCGGACATCGCGGCCAAGCGGGCGACGATGACCTCGATCCTGTTCTACGTCGACACGCTCGAGTACCTGCGGCGCGGCGGACGGATCGGCAAGGCGCAGGCCTTCGTCGGCTCGGCCCTCGCGGTCAAGCCGCTGCTGCACCTGGTGGACGGTCAGGTGGCCCCGCTGGAGAAGGTCAGGACCGCCGCACGCGCGCTGGCCCGGATCGAACAGGTCGCGCTGGAGCGGGCGGGCGACGGGCCGGTGGACGTGGCCGTGCACCATCTCAACTCGCTGCCGCGCGCGGAACTGCTCGCCGAGCAGCTGCGGCACCGGCTCGCCGGGCTCGGCGAACTGACGATCAGCGAGGTCGGCGCGGTCATCGGCGCGCACGCCGGACCCGGCGTCATCGGCGTCGTGATCTCGCCCCGTTTGGACTAATCGCGCCAACAGGGTTCGTCACGCCGATCGGACCAATCATCTACTGGTCACCTGACGCCGCGTCACTCGACTGGACGACGCTGGCCGGGGCCAACTCGGCGATCAGGGCCTCGGTCAACGGGTGCAGTTCGCGCACGCCGTGCACCCGCCAGGTGCGATCCCGCAGCGAGGCGATCGTCTTCTCGAGGCGCGGCACGTCGCTCGTCGCGAAGACCGCGCGCAGCAGGCCGCGCCACAGCTCCTCGTCCTCGGGGCTCGCGCGCAGGCCCGCCTCGACCGCCGCGATGGCCTTCTCCGCGGCGCCGTTCGCGACCCGCGCGTCGGCCAGCCGCAAGGCGGTGTCCGCGATCTGCGCCGGGATCTGCGCCTCGACGATCTCGTAGGCCAGCCAGCCGTACCGGCCCTTCGTCCGGTTCGCCAGGAAGCGGCCGCGCACCAGGTCGAGCGCCGCGTTGAGCAGATTGTCGAGGTGCACCGGGGACTGCAGGTTCGCGTCGTACAGCGCGCGCGACTGCAGGGACTCGAACAGGTCCCAGTCCGACCACACGAACCGGCCGAGCCGCAGCCGTCCGTCCGGCTCGCTGATCAGGTTCGGCTCGCCGTCCGGGTCGGTGCCCAGCCATTCGGCCAGCCGCTCGACGGTCGCCCGGGCCACGTCCGCCGTCGTGCCGCGCGGCCAGAGTGCGGCCGCCAGCACGCTCGGGTGCACGCCGTCCCGGTGCTGGAGCAGGAAGACCAGCGCCTCGTTGAGCAGCGGGGCGCGCTCCGCCTCCGCGATGCCGGTGCCGCTCGTCTCCAGCTGCCCGAGTACGCGCACGAACACCGACGGCTGCTCGTCCGGCAGCGGACCGGTGTAGCCGACCCCGGCCACCCGTGCCACGCCGCCCGCGCCCCCGCTCAGCGGGATGCCCTCGACGTCGCCGACCGCGCGGAACAGCCCGAGGATCGCCGCGTATTGGTCCTCCGGCAGGAGCTGGGCGCGCGCCTCGATGCCGGAGCGCGACTCGAGGACCGTGCCGTCCTCGGCGACCTCCAGGCGGCCGGCCGCGTCCGGCACCTCGCCGGCGACCACGAAGCCCATGCCGACCCGGGTGGTCTGCGGCGCGATCTCGATCAGCCTGCTGAGGATCGCCGGATGCGGCTCCTCGGCGACGAGCACGAAGTGCGGCGCGAAAGCGGCGGCGTGGCTGGCGCGCACCCGCGAGTCGAGCACCGAGTCGAGGCCCGCGTTGGACAGCGCGGAGGTGCGCTCGGCGGCCTCGGCCTCCAGCACCGGCAGGATCTCGTCGAGCACCTTCACGTGCCGCACCCGGGCCGGGGCGAGCGGCGTCAGGTCGCCCGGGAAGCCGACGAGCGTGATCGACATCCGGTCCGACCAGGCGTTCGTCGCCAGCTCCACGGCCATCGCCGAGATCAGTGCCCTGGTCTGCTCGCGCGGCCCGGTCACGGCGAGCACGCCGGGGACGTCCTCGAGGTCGACCAGGAGCCGGTCCTCGCCGTCCTCGCCCGCGGTGCCGATCGAGACGAGTCCGGGGTACGGGGCGAAGCGCTGGTGCGCGGCGTCCGCGTCGATCTGGCCGATCGCCGGGCGCGGGAAGTTCCAGGAGCGGCCGTCCGCGGCGGTGAACCACGGCAGCGGCGCCTGTTCCGGGCCGGTCGCGTCCACGGCCTCGGTGAGCATCAGCTCGATGCCCTGGGTCCGCAGCCGCAGCGCGCTGGTGCGCGGCAGGGCGCGGTCGCGCTTGCTCAGCTCGGCGGACAGGCCGCGCAGCGCCAGATCGAGGAACCAGACCTCGACCTCGCCCGCGCCGACCCTGATCGACTCCTCGGCCACCGCGGCGTCGCCGGTCGGCGTGGTCGGGCGACGTCCGCCGATCCGGTTCCACAGCTGGCGGCGGCGGTGCCGGCCGAGCGCGAGCAGCAGCCCGGCGGCCAGCAGCGGCGCGCCCGCGATGCCGTAGAGCACGCGCTCCTCGACCGGGCCGAGCTGCTTCTCGTCGGCCGAGGTGGAACCGCGGTGCGAATTGCGCGGCAGACCCGCGCTGGTGATCGCCCCGCCGCCCGATTCCGAGCCGTTCTGCCGGCCGTTCTGCTGCGCGTTCGCCGAGGCCTCGGCGGCGCGCGCGGCGGCGGCCACGGCCTGCGCGATGTCGTCGGCCGCCTGGCTCACCTTCACGCCCTGGGGATTGGCCGGGGTGAGCTTCGACGGAGCGGTCGCGGCGGTGCCGAAGACGAATCCGGCCTGCTGGGCGCCGGGCTCGGCGTCCGTCTTGTGATCCGCGCTCGTGCCGCCCTTGTCGTCGGCGGACTTGTCGACGCCGGTGTTCGTGACGGCGGTCTGGGCGTTCGCGTCCGCATCTTGCACTGTCGGATTGTTCGTCTGCGTGGTCGCAGTGGACGAGGACGTGACGGTCGACGAGCTCGCCATGGCCGGCATCTCGGTGATCAGGTCGCCGCCGGTCGCGTCGGCGGGCATCTCCAGGATCCAGCCGGGCCGGATGAGCGACGCGTCCGTGAGCTTCTGGCCGTCCGGCTGGATGCGGTCCTTGTTGAGCGCGTAGATCTCCTTGTACCGGCGGCCGTCGCCCAGATGCCGTTCGGCGATCTCCCAGAGCGAGTCGTAATTCCGGCCGTGCGGCGGCTGCACGCGGTAGAGCTTCGTGCCCGCGACGGTCTGCACCGAGACCTGCGTCATCGACGAGCTCGCCGCCTGCACGACCGCCTGCCCGGAACGCGTGCTCGGCAGATTCGAGGAAGTCGTGGTGGACGAGCCGTTGCGCGCGACGGTGCCGTTTCCCGAGGGCGGCGACCCGGCCGCGTCCAGCTGCATCGAGATCGCCGTGTGCGGCTTGGGAATCGCGGCCGGCGAGTTCGAAAGGTGCGTGATGTCCGGCGCGAACGAGGCGGCCGTGGCGGTCAGCATCAGCACCGCGGCCACGAGCTGGCGCGCGAGGAACTGGCTCGGCAGGGCGCCGGGCACCTTCGCCGGGATGCCGACCCCGCGCCGCGCGTTCGAAAGTTCCACGATGACGCACGCCGTGAACTGGGCCCACGCCAGCCATACGACCACCGCCAGCGCCTTGACCAGCACATCGCTGCTGAGCGGACTCCGCAGCTGGTCCGTCGTCGGCACCTGATGCGGCAGCGGCCAGCCGATGAAGCGCACCAGGGCGAACGGAACGGCGCCGAGGAGCACGACGAGCACGAGCAGCGCGCCGAGGGCTCTAAGGACGTCTCCAGACGTCCGGCCGTGCGTTCTGATGTCGCTCATTTCCGTCTTCCCTCCCTCGGACTAATTGCCCGTCGCTGCCGTAGCTGTACCCGTTTCGGTGACCGTGACAGTCCCTGAGAACAGATCGAAGACGAACGGTGAGTACGTCAGGTTCACCGAGACCGTCACCGAGTTGCCCGGGCCGTTGCCGACCACCTCGCAGCCCCCGTTCCCGAGGCCGGTGTCGAGGGTCGCGGTTCCGTAGTGGATGCTGCTCGCCGCATTCGTCAGATAGTCCCTCGCCCGAAGGCAGCCGTCGTCCTGGATCACGGCGCCGCCGCTCTGCCGAAGCGAGGCGGTGCTGAGGTTCTGCGCCTCGGCCCGCGCGGCCTGGTCGGCGAGATCCGCGGCGCGTTCGCGTTGCGAGATGGCCAGACCGACGTCGATCACGAGAGCCGCGACCATCACGATCACGAGCGACCAGAGCACGACGAACACCGTCATCGAGCCGCGCTCGTCACGCCGTCCGGGGCGAATCCTCATAGCTGGCCGCCCCGATACGTGTCGACCGGCGCGGATGAGGACTCGTCGATCGTGTAGGAGATGCCGAACTCGGTGACCTTGCACTCGACCGTGATCGTCAGCAGTGTGACGTTGTCCGTGCCGCTGGATATCACCGGCTGCGAGACGGACGGCAGGCCGCCGCCGCTGCTGTTGCACGTGCTGCCCAGATCGTCCTTCGCGACGGTGTACGCGAAGTTGTACGCGTCACTCGTGGACCGCTGCAGCGAGCCCATGCGGGCCGCGTCCTGCGCCGCGCCCTGGACCTGGCCCACGTTCTGCGCGTAGAACCCGAGCCCGACCATGGCGACGACGAACAGGAACAGGATCGGCGTGCCGATGACGACCTCGACGGTCGACACCCCCGCCTGGTCGCGCCGCCGGCGGCGTCTGAGAGCCCTGAGAGCCCTAATAGCCATTGCAGTGCCCGTTGGTCTGGTAGAAGCACTCGACCGGGCCGACGCTGCTCGACTGCACGGTGAAGGTCCAGAAGGGCACGACCGAGGTGATGCTGAACTGCACGCTCACCCCGACCTCGGGGTACGCGTTGCCCAGCGGCACCGGGTCGAGGGCCTGCGCGTTCGGCGAGCCCTCGACCATCGAGCCGAGCAGCTGGTTCACCCAGCCGGTCGCCGTGCTCGTCGCGGCGGTCTGCCAGCTGGTGTTCGTGTTCACGGCGGTCTCCCTGGCCTTGCGCGCGCCCTCCTGTGCGGCCGAGACCGCCACGTGCCGCGCGAACAGGGCCAGGCCGATCTGCACCGAGCCGAACATGAGCAGGAACAGGAGCGGAGTGAACACGACGAATTCGACCACCGTGGCCCCCGACTCCCTGTCCCGCTCCCGCCGCTTCACGTCTCGGCCTAGTTGCTCTTGCAGCCGCTGGTGCCGCCGGCCGAGTTGATGCAGTTCTGGATGGTGTTGGCCTTGGTCGTCAGGGCATTGGTGATGATCACGCCGACCGTGACCGCGAGCACGACGACGATCGTCGTGATGACCACCCACTCGACGACGGACGCGCCCTCCTCCGGGTCGCGGGAGCGGGCCGCGGCGAGCCGGGCCGAGAGCGTCGTCCGGAGGTAGTGCACCGCCGGCGCGAAGGGCGAGTAACCGAACATCGTCAGACCCCTTGCTCAGATGGCGGCGATCTGGGTGATCGCCGGGTAGATGAGGAACACGAGAAAGCCCGCGCAGAGCAGCACCTGCGCGACGAGCATGGACTGCGACTGCTGGCCCGCCTTGCCCTCGATCTCGGACAGTTCGCGGCGGCGCATGGTCTCCGCGCGGGAGGCGAGCGAGGTGCGGATCTTGGCTCCGTCGTCGGCGGTCAGCGCGAGCGCGTTGCCGAGATCGACGAGTTCTTCCACCCCGACCGCGAGGCCGAGGCTGCCGAGCGCGGCCCACTGCGTCTGGCCGGACAGGCGCGCGTCGGACAGCGCGTTGCGGATCCGGCGCACGGCCCAGCCGTCGCTGATCTCCGCGGCGGACATCAGCGCCTCGGGCAGGCCGCGTCCGCCGGCGAGGTTCATGGCGACGAGGTCGAGGTACGCGGAGACGACGCGCTTGAAGTCCTCCCGCCGCTCCTTCGCCTTCTGCTTCACCTCGATGTCCGGCACCACGAAGAAACCGGCGGCGGCGATCAGCGTGAGCCAGAGCGGGACCAGGAACGTCAGGTGCGCGCCCAGCACCCACAGCAGCCCGTAGAGCAGCGGCACGAACACGAAGCCGTACGCGGCGAGCCCGATCTTGGTGGCCAGGAAGGATTCCCAGGTCCGGTCGAGGATCGCGAGGTCCGCGCGGAGTGAGCGTTGCTGCCAGCCCTGCCGCGCATAGAACTCGGCCATCCGCCGGCCGACCGTCTCCTTGAACGACGCCTTGCCGGAGCCGACGTCGATGGAGTACGGGCCGAGCTCGCGCAGCGCGTCGATCTGCGCCACGGTCACGGTCGCGCTGCGCCGGGTCGGCATGAGGGAGCGGATCAGCAGGTAGACGCCGAGGCCGATGGCGGCGCCGAGGGCTACGTATTCGAGCAGCATCTATCTCACCGCACCCACATCAGGAAGCGTTCCGGCGTCTTGACCTCGGAGAGCCTGCGCAGCCAGAAGAATCCGCCCGCGAACAGCAGCATCACCAGGGAGAGCACGAACTGGCCGATCGGCGTTCCGTACGGCCGGACGTACTGGTGGTCGAGCACTGCCATGCCGACCACGACCGCGGTGACGGCGACCACGATGATCTGCACGGCGCGGCGCATCCCGGCGCGCTGGGCCATGACGCGGTTGCGCATGTCCACCTCTTCGCGGGACGACTTGGCGAGCGCGCCGAGAACCTCGCGCAGGCCGGGGCCGCGCAGCCGCGAGTTGAGGATCAGCGCCGCGATGATGATGTCCGCGCTCGGGTCGTTGATGTCGTCCGCGAGCAGGTGCAGCGCCTCCGGCAGCGGCATGCGTCCGCGCAGCCGGTCCATCAGCGCGTCCAGATGCGGACGCAGCAGCGGTCCGGCGGAACGCGCCGAGGCCGGGATCGCCTGCTCCAGGCCGACCGCGCCCGCGATCGTGTCGCGCAGGGACTCCGTCCACATCGCCAGCGCCTCGACCCGCTGCATGCCGAGCCGCTCCTGCGCGAGGCCGCCGAACAGCTTGCTCCAGAAGAAGACCAGCACCGCGACGCCGATGCCCGCGACCGGCCAGCCGGTGATCAGCCCCACGACGATGCCGACGAGCATCGCGATGGCGAGCCGCTGCCCCGCCTTGCGCAGCCATTCGCCGACCTGCGCCTGCCGGCCGGCCGGCTTGTCCGTGGGCTTGAAGCCGATCAGCGACGCGATCAGCAGCGCCACGCCGCCTCCGCCGCAGACGCCGGCGAGCAGCGCCTCGAGCGTCGGCACCTGGAGCAGTTCCTGGGCGTTCACCGTGTCATCACCTCCACACCCCGCTCGGCTGGTAGCCGTGCGCGATCAGCTCGTCGATGCAGCTGACCGGGGAGTGCGGCATCGCGCGCCCGTCCGGCCCGGCCCTGAACACTTCGGAGGACAGCACCCGGCCGTCCACGCCGTTCACCTCGCGCACCGAGGTCACCAGGCGCCGCATCGTGCCGCCGCGGTGGTACTCGTTGCGTCGCTCGATGAAGACCACGAAGTTGATGGATCCGGCGACCAGCATGTGGCTGGCCTCGACCGGCAGCCGCTCCTGCGCCTGCAGCGCGTACGTGGAGATGCGGTTGAAGACCTCGAGCGAGGAGTTCGCGTGGATCGTGGAGAGCGAACCGTCATTGCCCTGCGACATCGCGTTGAGCATCGTGACGATCTCGTCGCCGAGCACCTCGCCGACGATGACCCGGCTCGGGTTCATCCGCAGCGAGCGGCGCACGAGTTCGGCCATGGATATCGCGCCGAGCCCCTCCGAGTTCGGCAGCCGCTCCTCCATCGCGACCGAGTTCGGATGCAGCTCGGGGAACTGCTCGAGGCCGAGCTCGAGGGCGCGCTCGACGGTGACGAGCCGTTCGTGCGCCGGGATCTCATTGGCCAGGGCGCGCAGCATCGTCGTCTTCCCGGCGTTCGTGGAACCGGCGATCATGATGTTCTTGCGGGCCAGGACGGCGGCGGAGAGGAAGGAGCCGAGTTCCGCCAGCAGCGTCCCGTTGCCGACGAGATCGCTCAGGAAGACCTTTCCCATGCGGGCGCGGCGAATCGAGAGCGCGGGGCGGCGCGTCACGTCCATCACGGCGCTGAGCCGCGAGCCGTCCGGCAGCCGCAGGTCCAGTTGCGGATTCGCCGAGTCGAAGGGCCGCGAGCTCAATCCCGAGTAGGCGCCGAGGATTTGGATGAGCTCGACCATCTCGTCATCGGTCTCGGCGATCGGCTCGGCCATCACCTCGCGGCCGTCCGCGTACTGCACGAACACCCGGTCGCAGCCGTTGACGTCGATGTTCTCGATCTCCGGGTCGTCCAGCAGCGGCTGCAGCCGACCGACGCCGAACAGCGCGGCGTGGATCCCGCCGGCGAGCGCCTCTTCCTCCTCCGCGCTCGGCGGGCGGCGCCCCGAGGTCATCTCGGTGTGCGCGTGCTCGGAGAGCACCTGGCCGATCACGGCGCGGGCGAACTGCCGCTCGTCCTGGGGGGTCATCGCCGGCAGGCCGCTGAGCTGGTCGACGCGGCGCTGCTCCGCGATCCGGTCCCCCACCTCCTGCCGCAGCCGCTTGACGAGAGCGTGGTCCATCTCAGGCCACCGTCCCGCTCACCGTCGGCGGATAAGGGTTCTGCGGATAGTGCTGCGGCTGCGGATGAGGCTGAGCTTGTGGATGCGGCTGCGGCTGGGCGTACGGACCCGGATGCGGAACGCTGGTGAGGTTCGGCGGCATCACCGGTATCTCGCCGGTGCCGGCCGGATGGACCGCGGTCGGGGCTATCGGCACGGACTGCGTCTGCGCCATCGGCGAGCCGGCGGCGGCCTGCTGGTTCGGCCGGATCAGGCCGTAGCGCTGGGTCAGGCTCGCGGCCAGCTCGCGCGCGGAACGCGTCAGCATCGCCTTGTCCACCCGCGCCCGCGACCGTCCGCTGAGCGCGTCCGCACCCGCCGCGTCCTGCGCGATGACGCCCAGCACCTCGGCGCCGGCCGTGGTCGCCGCGAGCAGATCGCCGACCTGCTTGGCGACGTGCCTGGCCTTGCCGGGCGGGGCGATGAGCACGATGCCGATCGGCGGCCTGGCGATGGACACCGACGTGCCCTGCGTCGCGTGCAGCCGCGCGGACAGGCTGTTCGCCCTGTCCCGGATGTGCGCGATGTACTCGGCTTCCGTGCGCGCGACCAGAAGAACGAGCGCCGACTGCGCGAGCAGTTCGATGGTCGGCGAGTCGGGCCCGATGCGCCCGCAGTCCGCGATGACGTCGGCGCCGTACGGCAGCTCGGCGTAGCGGTCGAAGGCGCGGCCGAGCGGAGTCCACAGGCCCGCCATGCCGTGCATCTGATCGGCGTTGCCGAGACCCACCATGACATCGAGGCCGCCGTTCAGCCGCTGCGTGTGCCGCGGCAGCACGGTCGCGTCGAAGCCTCGACGCGCCTCGACGGCGAGCGAGACGAGGCCGCGGTTCGGGTCGAGCGGGCCGCCGTGCTCCGCGGGCATCCGGTAGACGAGGTCGCCGCCGTGCGGATCGCACTCCGCGTACAGCGCGCGCCGGGGCCAGACCGCGGCCAGCGCCACCGCGGACGTGGTGACGCCGGGCGAGCCCTTGTCGGCCGCGAGAGCGATCAGAGCCATGACACGCGCCTAGCTGCCCGCGCCGCTGGTGAGCACGAGGTCGCCCTCGGCCGAAGCGGTCAGCATCGCGTTGACGACGGACTTGTCCACCGACACGGCGAACACGTTGCTGGAGGACGCGGCGGACCCGAGCGAGCCGCCGCCGTTCTGCGGGAGCTCCACGACCTTCACGGCGCTGCTCAGCAGGGTCGACACGTCGTTGTTGGCGGAGTTGGACGAACCGCTGGAGCTGCTGGAGCCGCTGGTCGAAGAACTCTGCGGCGGTCCGACGTAGTACGCGTTGACCGTGTCGCCGACCTCGGCGGTCGGCGGATACTGCCCCGCCTTGAGGGTGACGGCGATGGTCGCGGTCGAACCGTTCGCCGCCGGTGCGGTGGTCAGCATCTGGCCGACCAGGATCGTGCCGGCCACCAGGTCGGTCTGCGTCGTGTACTTGCCCAGCAGCGCGCGCTGCGACCAGGTGACGTAGTTGACGCTGCTGTCCTGGGCGACCATCACTTCGGTGATCTCACCCGAGGTGATCAGCTGGCCCTGCGGCACCCGCCGCGTCACCTCGATCACTCCGACCCGGTTTCCCGCCTGCATCTGCAGGTAAACCGAGGCCAGCACGCCCACGGCGATCAGCAGCAGGGCGAGCGCGGCCAGCGCCGGCTTGCGCTCCCGGGCGACCGTCGGCGGCCGCACCGGGCCTCCCGGACCGCCCGGACCGAGCGGAACGGCGGGCCGGGGAGCGGGCGGCGAACCAGAGGGCTTCCATCCCGCCATCCCGGCGACGCTGTTCTCTGTGTTGCTGCTCACCGTTTTTCCCAACCCCGGAGTGGCCGACTGGCTCCCGATAGTAGCGGCACGCTGGTTGAACTCAACAGACCCTGAAGCCGAACCATGGCTAACACCTGAACTGTTGCGTGCAACGTGAACGAAGCTGTGAACAACGGAATCCGGATCGTTATCAGCGCGCCGTTCGGATGGAGCACCACCGGGTACCGAACTGGCGGCGACCCGGGTACGATCCGTGTCGGCTCAGTCGTCGAAGAGTGCCGAACAGTGTCTCTGATCTGAGAATCCGAGACCACCGCAGGGGGAACCGTGCACCCGCGTCCCATCGCAACCCTCGCCGGGACGGTGCTCGCCGCACTGTTTCTGAACGGTTGCTCCGGCTCTGTTCAGCAGAACGGGGCGATCACGGGGGCTGGCACGGCGGCCGCGTCCGCGCCCGGCACCGCGGCCACTGCCACGGCCAACTCCTATCCGGTCGCCGGGCTGAATATGACGTTCGCCATCCCTGCGGACCTGAGCGTCGAGGTGCAGACCTCCGCGCAGAGTTCGACCACCGCCGATCAGATCGAGACCATCCTCGTCGACCAGTACGAATCCTATGTCGAAGCCCTGAGCTCGAATGGGGCCACCGAGGCGAATTACAAGTCGATGACCGTGGGCGACGCGCTGAAAACGGAGAACGCGGAACTCGCCTGGTGGCAACAGCACGGCGAACGTGTCACCGGCGTCGACCGGATCTACGACTTCACGATCGGCACGCCGGGGTCCAAGCTGACCACATTCTCGTACTGCGAGGATTCGACGGGCCTGGCCTACAAGAACCTCTCCACCGGAACGAGGATTCCGAACATCTCCAGCGCCGCCGCCAACCACACCCTGCGCGAGGGCCAACTCGTCAAGGGCGCCGGGCAGCTGTGGGCGGTGTACACGCTTCTCACCCAGAACGGGGCGAAACAGTGCATGGACGGTTGACAGGCCGCGCCGCCCTGGCGTCGTGCCTCGTGCTCGCATCGGGCGGGCTCACCGTGCTCGCCTCGGCTCCGGCCGCGCAGGCGGCCTCCGGGTCCGGGTGCGCCGCGTCGAGCGGCGGCACCAGCGGCGGCGGCTCGGCCAGTGGCAGCACGGTCACCATGTGGGCTTCGCTCACCGTGACCGAGCACCTGTGCGGTCCTGGCAGTTCGGCCATCACCGGGGGCACCAGTTGGACGCCGCCACCGTGCTGGTGGGCGCCGGAGTACACGCCTGACGAGCTCTACTCGACCGTCGGGCAGCTCGATCAGAGCTCTTCTCAGCTCACGTACTCGGCGTTCCAGCAGGAATACGACGTCAACGGCGACAACGGGCACGGTGGTCTCGCCGCCCTCAAGCCCGACTACCGCTCGACGAGCGGCCCGAAGTGGCAGAGCTACAACGTGGGAGCCACCCCGGCCGGCACGTGGTGGGGCCTGGTCTGGAACGACGACGACACCCTGGCCCAGATGCAGCAGTGCTCCGACATCGACACCAAGCACTTCCCCGAGGACTGGTACTGGGTGCCCACCGGCGGTGCGGCGCCCGCCACCGGCGACGCCCCGACCGTGACCGCCGAGCAACTGGCGCTGTATGTGGCGAGCAAGGTCCAGCTACCCCCGCTGAATGTGAACGCCAACCCGTCGTTGGGCTCGAAGTCCACCGTGAACCTGCCGACCTGGGTGTGGGCGAACGCGGCCGACACCTCGTTCAGCGTCAACGACATCTGCCTCACGCAAGACCCGGCCATCTGCGTGAACCTCAAGGCTCAGGCGGAGTCGTTCACGATCGGTACCACCCCTTCGGATTCGAAGCTCCACAACACCGGCTGCACACTCGACCAGGCCACCGGGACGATCGGTACGCCGTACACCGGCGCGAAGGGCGATCCGCCGTGCGGCGTGACCTTCCTGAACCCGGAGAACTACACCCTGCAGGTCATCACCTCATGGCTCATCACGGTGACCTGGAACGGCGGCCAGTGGCAGTCGCCGCAGCCGCTGCCGACGACCGAGACCGACGCGAACGTCACCGCCCAGGAAGTGCAGACCATCAACAACGGCTGACGCGCTGCGGCGCTATCGGGACAGCAGCACGGCTTCCAACGCCAGTGCCGCCCAGGATCCCGCGATGAGGTACGGGCCGAAGGCGAGTTCTGACTTGCGCGAGGCCTTGCGCAGCAGCATCTTGCCGACGTGGTAGACCGACGCGGCCGTCGTGCCGAGCAGGACGCCTGCCTCGACGGCCGGGATGCCGATCCAGCCGAGGTAGAAGCCGATCACGCCGATCAGGCGGACGTCGCCGAAGCCCATGCCGCCGAAGAACCAGAGCAGCCAGAAGAGTCCGAAGCACAGGGCCGCCGCGACCACGGCGACGACGATTCGCCACCACTCGTGGCCGATCCAGGACGCGATCGTCAGGCCGACGACGCCGAAGGCGAAGAGCGGGTACATGATGCGGTTCGGCAGCAGCCTGGTACGCACGTCGATGACCGCGAGTGCCCCGCTCCCGGCGAGGAAACCCGCGTACACGACCGCGACGACCCAGTCCACGCCCCCGAAGATACATCGAGAGCGCGGACCGGGTCGTCCGTCATCCGGCGTACCTACGCCGGAACGATGTTCACCAGCTTCGGCGCACGCACGATCACCGTGCGGACCGCTCGCCCGTCCAGCGCCCGCTGCGCGCCCTCCGTGGCCAGCGCCAGTTCCCTCAGCGCGTCCTCGCTGATGTCCGGCGGCACCTGGATCTTGTCGCGCACCTTGCCCTGCACCTGGATCACGCAGGTCACCTCGTCCGCGACCAGGTACCGCGGGTCGACCACGGGAACCGGCTCGTACGCCAGTGAGCCGGCGTGGCCCAGCTTGCCCCACAGCTCCTCGGCCAGGTGCGGCGCGAACGGAGCCAGCGTCAGGACCAGCATCTCGGCCGTCGCCCGCGGCACGGCGTCCAGCTTCGTCAGGTGGTTGTTCAGCACGATCAGCTTCGCGATGGCCGTGTTGAACCGCAGTCCGGCGACGTCCTCGGCGACGCCCGCGACGGCCTGGTGCGCCGCGCGCAGCGTCTCGGTGTCCGGCTCGCCCTCGGCCACCCGGACGTCGCCGGTCTCCTCGTCCACGATGTTGCGCCAGACGCGCTGCAGGAAGCGGACGGCGCCGGAGACGGCCTTGGTGTCCCAGGGCTTCGAGACCTCCAGCGGACCCATCGACATCTCGTAGACGCGCAGCGTGTCGGCGCCGTAGGTGTCACAGAAATCGTCCGGGGAGACGGAGTTCTTCAGCGACTTGCCCATCTTGCCGGCCTCGCGGCTGACCTCGGCACCCTGCCAGAAGTACTTGTCGCCGTCGGTCTCCACCTCGGCGGCCGGCACCGGGAATCCGCGGGCGTCCCGGTAGACGTCGGCCGTGATCATGCCCTGGTTGAACAGCCTGTGGAACGGCTCCTTCGAGGAGACGTAGCCCAGGTCGAACAGCACCTTGTGCCAGAAGCGGGAGTACAGCAGGTGCAGGACCGCGTGCTCGGCGCCGCCGATGTACAGGTCCACGCCGCCGTTCGGCTTGTGGCTGTCCGGGCCCATCCAGTAGCGCTCGTTGACCGGGTCGACGACCGCGTTCTCGTCGTCCGGGTCGATGTAACGCAGCTCGTACCAGCAGGATCCGGCCCAGTTGGGCATCGTGTTGGTCTCGCGGGTGTACTTGCGCACGCCGCGGCCGTCGCCCAGGTCCAGCTCCACGTCGACCCACGCGGCGTTCCGGGACAGCGGGGTCTCCGGCACCGTATCCGCGTCGTCCGGGTCGAAGGTGCGCGGCGAGAAGTCCTCCACCTCGGGCAGTTCGACCGGCAGCATCGACTCGGGCACCCCGTGCATCACGCCGTCCTCGTCGTACACGATCGGGAACGGCTCGCCCCAGTAGCGCTGCCGGCTGAACAGCCAGTCGCGCAGCCGGAAGGTGACGGTGCCCTCGCCGATCCCCTTGTCCGACAGCCACTGCGTGATCCGCGCCTTCGCCTCGACGACGCCCAGGCCGTTCAGCGAGACCTCGTCGTTGGCGGAGTTGACGATCTCCGCCTCATACGCCACGAACGCGTCGTCCCACGTCGCGGTGTCCTCGCCGCGGCCGTCGGTCGGCTCGACCACGCACCGGATCGGCAGCCCGAAGGCGCGCGCGAAGGCGAAGTCGCGGGTGTCGTGCGCGGGAACGGCCATGATCGCGCCGGTGCCGTAGCCCATCAGCACGTAGTCGGCGATGAAGACCGGGATCCGCTCGCCGCTGACCGGGTTCGTCGCGTACCCGCCGGTGAACACGCCGGTCTTCGTCTTGGCGTCGGCCTGCCGGTCCACCTCCGACTTCGCCGCGGCCATCGCGCGGTACGCCGTGACCGCCTCGACCGGGCTCGCCGCTCCGCCGCGCCACGCCTCGGGAGTGCCCTCGGGCCACGCGTCCGGCGCGATCTTCGTCACCAGGTCGTGCTCCGGAGCCAGCACCATGTACGTCGCGCCGAACAGCGTGTCCGGACGCGTCGTGAATACGGTGACCGCGTCCTTCCCCATCGGGAAGTCGACCCGCGCGCCCTCGGAGCGGCCGATCCAGTTGCGCTGCTGCAGCTTGATCGCCTCGGGCCAGTCCAGCACCTCCAGGTCGGAGATCAGCCGGTCGCCGTACGCGGTGATCCGCATCATCCACTGGCGCAGCTTGGACTTGAACACCGGGAAGTTGCCGCGCTCGGAACGTCCGTCCGCGGTCACCTCCTCGTTGGCCAGCACCGTGCCCAGCCCGGGGCACCAGTTGACCGAGACCTCCTTGGAGTACGCCAGCCGGTACTCGCCCAGCAGTTCGTCCCGCTCGATCCCGGACAGCCCGGCCCAGGCGCGGCCGTCCGGGGTCGGGCGCCCGCCCGACTCGAACTCGGCGATCAGCTCACTGATGGGCCGCGCCGAGTCCCGCTTCGGGTCGTACCAGGAGTTGAAGATCTGCAGGAAGATCCACTGGGTCCACCGGTAGTACGCCGGGTCGATCGTGGTGATCGAACGCCGCGGGTCGTGGCCGAAGCCGATGCGGCCCAACTGCCTGCGGTAGTTCGCGATCGCGGCCTCGGTGGACACCCGCGGGTGCTCGCCGGTGGCCACCGCGTGCTGCTCGGCGGGCAGGCCGAACGCGTCGAAGCCCAGCGTGTGCAGCACGGTGTAGCCGTTCATCCGCTGGTAGCGGGCGAAGACGTCGGTGCCGATGTAGCCGATCGGGTGTCCGACGTGCACGCCGGAGCCGGAGGGGTACGGGAACATGTCCATGACGAAGCTGTGCTTGGTCTCGGACACGTCGCCCTTGAGCGAGCCGGTCGGGTTCGGCGCCTCGAAGGTGCCGTGCGAGGACCAGTAGGTCTGCCAGCGTGTCTCGATCTCCCGGGCCAGCGCCGCGCCGTAGCGGTACGCCGGCTCGTCCCCGGCCGCCGGGGCCGTGCTCTGCGTCATGGGATGTTCCCTCACGTCAGGTGGGTCAGTGCGTACAGGACACTCTTTCGCCGCCAATGAAAAAACCCCTCGCACAGGAGGGGTCGCCACGCTGAGAACGTTCTCGTCAGCGCGGCCGGCTAAGGAGCAGGCGTACGGCTCGCATGGGAGCAGGATACCATCCGTTTCGGACAGGTCGGCGAGGCAATACCAACAGTGACGACCGCCGCGCCGGGGTCCGCGAGCCTTAACTTTGGCTCGGTAATGCGATAGCGTCCGGTGGGCCCACCACTGCTTTACCCACATCTCCCGACGAGGACCCTTGGACGGAACCCAGACCTCTGAGCCGACCGAAGCAGGACCCGGATCCACGTCCGGCCACGCCTCGGCGTACCGGCGGGCACTGGACGAGCAGGTGATGACGGAAGGTCCGCTGGACCTGACCATCCCGCTCAACATCGCCGAGGTCAGGGCGGCCCTTTCCACCACCGGGTCGCAGGCCAAGGCGAAGCCCGCCGCCGCGAGCGCTTCGGCCGCCTCCGCACGCCCGCCGGAGAACCGCGGCGGATCGCGGCACGGCGGTCCGCGGCGGCTCGGCCGGATCGCCGCGTTCGTCGCGGTCACCGCCGCGCTGTCGGTCGGCACCGCCGGCGCCCTCGTGCTGTCCAACAACTCCTCGAACCCCTCCGTCTCGCTGCCCGCGAGCGGCGCGATACCCGTGGCCCCCAGTAGCAATTCGCCCCAAACGGGGCAGCACTCGATGGGATCGGGCTCGACGTCGGCACATGCCACGCCGAGCCTTTCGCATTCCGCGGCGAATCCGGACCCGGTCGACGTCGGCCACTCCGCCGGCCGCACCACCACTTCGGACACCGGGTCCGCGAGCAGTTCGGCCGGTGGCGCCGCGTCCGCCTCGGCCTCCGCGAGCGGCACGGGCGCGACGGGCTTCCCGCCGCTTCCCAGCACCCCCGCGGACTGGCAGACGCTCTACCAGGGCGAGACCACGTCGACGCAGCAGGCGCAGGAGACCGCGGACGTGCAGACCCTGCTGAACAACATCGGCTATCTGCAGCCGTGGCGTCACCAGACGTATGTGCTTCCGGCCTACTCTCCGTACGCCGCGGGGCCCGACGCCGACGGCTACTACGGCTCGGCCACCTCCGACGCGATCGCCACGTTCCAGGAGTACTACAGCATCCCGCACTCCGGACAGCTCGGCGAATGCGATCTGGAGACGTACGAGGCGCTGATCCAGCTCATCGAGTCGGCGGCGTCGAACCAGACGGCCGAGGCCAACCAGACCTCACAGTCGACGGCGCAGTCGACATCGACATCGACGGCCCAGCCGAACTCGAACCAGACGCCCCAATAGCCCGGCGGTTCCCAGGCGCGTCAGACTGTCCACCGCCGCCTCTTCTCATCCGACTGCCCTAGGGTGTCCCGCATGGCCGTGACGAGCTTGACCGAACTGTGGCACGAAATCGTGGGCACGCAGGCGGATCCGCCGCACTCCGTGCTGCTCGCTTCGGGCGCCGTGGCCCTCGTCGCGGTGGTGCCGCAGCCGGTCTGGCGGCTGACCCGCAACGCGGTGACGATCGCGCACGAAGGCGGCCACGCGCTCATCGCCCTGTGCACCGGGCGTCGGCTGAGCGGAATCCGGCTGCACGCCGACACCTCCGGCGTCACGGTGTCCTACGGCAAGCCGCGCGGCCCGGGCATGGTCTTCACAGCCATGGCCGGCTACGTCGCGCCCGCGCTGCTCGGACTCGGCGGCGCCGCGCTGCTCGGCACCGGCCATATAACGGCTCTGCTGTGGTCCTGCGTGGTGCTGCTCGCCCTGATGCTGCTGATGATCCGCAACTGGTACGGCGTGCTGGCGCTGGCCGCCACCGGCGCGCTCGTGCTCGGCGTGACCTGGTACGCGACGGCGCAGGTGCAGGCCGCGTTCGCCGACTTCGCCGTCTGGTTCCTGCTCTTCGGCGGAGTGCGGCCGGTCTTCGAGTTGCAGTGGCAGCGCGGCCGCGGCCGCGCTCCGCAGTCCGACGCGGACCAGCTCGCCAAGCTCACCGGCGTGCCCGGCCTGCTGTGGGTGTTCTTCTTCGGCGTCGTCGCGCTCGGCTGCGCCCTGCTCGGTGCGCACTGGCTGCTGCCGACCTGGACCACGCACCTCTCGCTGCCGCACAGCTGACCGCTCGCTGCCGCACAGCCGACCAGCGGTTCCACCCCGTCTTGCATCCCGGTGCCGTGCTCGCCCCTTGCCGCCTTACTCGTGATCCGCGATAATTCTTACGGGAGATATACACTTCAGACGTAAATTCTATGGAAGGAGCCGGGTCATGGCGAAGATAGGCGAAGCCGTGCTGGAGCGTACCGAGTCCCGCACCGCGGCCGAGTTCCCCGCCTGGCCCCGGCTGGCCGAGGCCGTCGAACTGCTGCGCACGGTCCAGGCCAAGGACGGCTCCGTGGGCCCCGGCGAGGGCAACCTGGAGACCGCCCGGCGCGCCGCGGACGCCATCGCTGAAGCGGTGACCGAACTGTCCCCCGCGTTCCCGCACGACGCCGAGTACCACCAGGCACTGCTCGCCGACCTGCGCGCCTGGGTGGCGGGCGGCTTCGGCGTACCGGACTTCCTCGACTCGCTGCTGGCCTTCCGCCCCGAGACCCAGCGCGTGGACGGCCTGCGCCACCTGGTCGTCTTCCCGATGTACACGCAGAACGGCAACCCGAACCGCAACTTCGAGGCCGTGCTGCTGCGCGTGTTCTGGCCGGACTGGCTGGCCGAGCTCGAAGCCGGCCGCTACGACAACCGGCAGTTCCTGTCGATCTCCTTCGAGGCCTTCACGGCCGGCTACGACACCAACTCGGCCGTGCTCTTCCCGGAGACCGTGGCGGTCGGCTCCGCCGCGCCTTCGGCGAGGAGGGAGGTGCCGAAGTTCACCTGGGGCGCCATCTTCAGCGACCGCGAGGCGGCCCGCTTCCGCACCGTGATCTCCGCCGCCGCCGAGGTGACCCGCCTCGAACTGCCCGAGGACGTGGCCGAACTGCTGCGCGACCAGGGCAAGGCGCAGGACGCGTTCGCCGCCTGGGACATGATCCACGACCGCACGCACAGCCACGGCGACCTGCCCTTCGACCCGTTCATGATCAAGCAGCGGATGCCGTACTGGCTGTACTCGCTCGAGGAGCTGCGCTGCGACCTGAACACCTTCCGCGAGGCCGTGCGCCTGGAGGCCGAAGGGCTGCCGCAGGCCCGCGCGATCCAGCAGGCGATCCTGTTCGACCGGATCTTCCGCTTCCCGATCAGCGGCGACCGGGTCCGCAACTACGACGGCCTCGGCGGCCAGCTGCTGTTCGCCTACCTGCACAAGAACGACGTGCTGCGCTGGACGGACAACCGGCTGACGATCGACTGGCAGGCCGTGGCCCCCGCCGTGATCGCGCTGTGTGAGAAGGTGGAGAAGCTCTACCGGGACGGGATCGACCGGCCCAAGACCGCGCACTGGATCGCCGCGTACGAGCTCGTCGCCGAATACGTCACCGCGCATCCGGCCTCGACGTGGGCGCGCGGCCTCAATAATGCGTTCTGCGGCACTGAGCCGGGATCGGAGCCGTGGGCGCAGGTGCTGCCGCTGGACGGGCCGAACAAGGGACTGGTCGATCTGGTGCTGTCGGACGAATTCCCGCTCAGCATGTTCTACGAGGCCCTGGAGAAGAAGCTGCGCCCGGTCATCGCCTCCACCCGCGGCATCACCGCCCAGCAGTAGCCCTCCTCTCCAGCCCTCCCCTCCGAACGGACAAGCCGACTCCCGTGCCCGCAGCCTCCCTCCCCCTCCACGACCCCGACTCCCGCGGCTTCGCCAGCGACAACTACGCCGGAGTGCACCCCGAGGTGCTCGAGGCGATCGCCCTCGCCAACGGCGGCCACCAGGTCTCCTACGGCGAGGACGTGTACACCGAGCACCTGCAGGAGGTCTTCCGCGGGCACTTCGGCGAGCAGGCCCAGGCCTTCCCGGTGTTCAACGGCACCGGCGCGAACGTCGTCGCGCTGCAGGCGATGACCGACCGCTGGCAGGCCGTGATCTGCGCCGACTCCGCCCACATCCACGTGGACGAATGCGGCGCCCCGGAGAAGGTCGCCGGCCTGAAGCTGCTCACCGTGTCCACGCCGGACGGCAAGCTGACCCCCGAGCTGATCGACCGCCAGGCGTACGGCTTCGACGACGAGCACCGCGCCCAGCCCGCCGTCGTCGCCATCACCCAGAGCACCGAGCTCGGCACCTGCTACACGCCCGAGGAGATCCGGGCGATCGCGGACCACGCCCACAGCCTCGGCATGAAGCTGTACGTGGACGGCGCCCGCCTCGCCAACGCCGCCGCCACCCTCGACGTGCCGCTGCGCGCGTTCACCACCGACGCCGGCGTCGACGTACTCTCCTTCGGCGGCACCAAGAACGGCCTGCTCCTCGGCGAGTGCATCGTCGTGCTGAACCCGGACGCCGTCCACAGCATCAAGTACCTGCGCAAGTCCGCGATGCAGCTCGCGTCCAAGATGCGCTTCATCTCGGTCCAGTTCGAGGCCCTGCTCGGCACCGACCTCTGGCTGCGCAACGCCCGCCACGCCAATGACATGGCCCGGCGCCTCTACGCCGCCGTCAAGGACGTCCCGGGCCTCGAGATCCCCCGCACGGTCCAAGCCAACCAGGTTTTCGCCGTGCTCCCCAAGGAGGTCACCGAGCGCCTCCAGAAGCGCTTCAGGTTCTACACCTGGAACGAGCACACCGGCGAAGTCCGCTGGATGACCTGCTTCGACACCACCGAGTCCGACATCGACACCTTCGCCGCCGCCATCGCCGAGGAGCTGGCCGCCGCCTAGCCGCGCGGGGTGCGGCGGCCGGGCCCCCGCACCCCGGCTGATTGGCCCCGCCCACCTCGGATCGGGTATCGTAACCAAAGCACCGGCCGCGCAGCGGACCGGCAGCGCGCCGTTAGCTCAATAGGCAGAGCAGCTGACTCTTAATCAGCGGGTTCGGGGTTCAAGTCCCTGACGGCGCACCAGATGTGACATGCAGCGGTACCCGTATCGACGGGTACCGCTGATTCTGTGTGGGGCCGCGGTGGGGCAGTCCGCGGCGCCGGCTATGCGCCGCGGCGGTGCTCGATCACGGCGGCGCCGGTGGTGGCGGTGGCCGTCACGATCGCGATCGCCGCGAGGAACACGTACTGGACGTAGGTGGCGAACACCTGGTCCGGCACGCCGACCAGCACGCCGAGCCCGAACGCGAGGCCTCCGACGGCGGCGGTGCGCCGCCACCGGCCGGTCAGTAAGGCGAGACACGGGCCGAGCGCGAGCAAGCCCATCAGGATGATGCGATGTCCGGTGACGGCGTCGACGGCGGCCACCGTCAGGCACAGCGCCACCGACGCACGCCAGGCCCGACGCGGGTCCCACAGCGGCGCACGCACGGTCTCTTCGGTGGCGGTGAGCGGCTCGGCGGGCGCCGCGCTCGAACCCGTCGGGCAGGCGAGGATCAGTAGGCTGACAGCGCCGACCGCGAGCGCGGGCACGAGGGCGACCGGCACACTGACCTCGCCCTGGACGGTGGAGACGATCAGCGCACCGACGAACACCAGGTAGCCGCCGATGATGACCACGCCGGGGAGCCGGGTGAGCGCGCGCTGCCGGTAGGCGAAGGCGAGCGCCACCACGGTCAGGCCGGCGTACCAGCCGGCGACCAGGATCGACTGCCCGGTGCGCGGACCCATCCCGGTGATCGCGGCGGGCAGCAGCAGCCCGGCGGCGATGTTGAGCGCGTTGCTGTTCAACGCGGTCGAGAGCACCGCCGCACCGCGTCCGCGGGCCGCGAGGTAGACGGCGGCCACCGCGTTGGGCAGCGAGGTGACCACCGCGAGGACGAGCCCGCCGGTGATGATGTCCGCCACGTGGAACCGCGTACCGAGAGTGGTGCCGCCCGTCTCCATCAACGTGCTCGCGACCACCACCACGATCAGCATGAGCGCGGCGACCACGCCGTCGCGCCACGTACCGCGACGGGCGCCGACCGCCTCCTCGATCTCGACCTCCTCCTCGTGTACGGCGGTGGTCAGCCACCGCGACCAGGCGGCGGGTACGGGCAGTGTGGCGAGGCGGTCTGGGCGCATCCCGAGGACCAGCAGGTACGGGACGAGCACGAGGGCGACCAGGATGAGCGCGACGAGTGGGGTGACGGTGCCGAGCACGGTGAGCATGCACACCACCGCGACCCACACCGCGACCGCGCCGGACAGGAGGACGACCTTGCGGTGCAGTCCGAAGCGTCCGGCCACCAGCGCACCGAGGCCGAGCAGCGCGGCGAGGTTGAACACGTTGGAGCCGACCACCACCCCGGCGCCGACCGCCCCCTGCCCGTGGGAGAGCGCGACCACCGCGGAGGTGATCTCCGGGGCGTCGGCGGCGAGGGCCGCGACCATGCCGAGCAGCGCCTCGGACATCCCGACGCGTTCGCCTAGGCGTTCCAGGCGGGTGACCAGCACGTAGCTGCCGACGAGACTCGCGACCGTGCCCAGCAGGAACAGCGCGCTCCACACCCCGGTCGACACCGTTCAGCCACCCTCCGCAGACGTAGAATCCGCGAGACAAGCCAGCCCCGCGTGTACCCGTCGAATTTTAGCGTTTTCTCGCACGGCGTATTCCGTAACGGCAGTTCACAGCCCATGCGGGCCCGAACCGGGGATCACGCGTCGCGCGCGGGCGACCGGTCATCGGCCAGAGCGGTGGCCGCCGAATCCGCCAGAACCACGGGAATCCGGCGGGCGAGCCTTCTGCCCAAGGCCGCGACCGCCACAGTGAACGCGACGAGCACGAGGGCGGCGTCGGTGTTCACCAGGGTCGTGCGCACCGGGATGAGCCCGGCGCACACCGCCACGGGCGCCAGCAGCGCAACGGTGACGGCGATCCGGTCCCGGCGGCGGCAGCGGCGAATCAGGGGAACATACCGGTCACGCATCAGGCCTCGCTGGTGTCGTCCACGGCGGCGGCGTCGCGATCCCGGGCGGGCGCGGCGGCGTGGCGTGCCAGGAAGTTGACGCGGTCCCCGACCGCCGGCACGAGGCGCGGATCGGCCTCGTGCGGATCCCGGTGGCGCATGATCGAGACCGGCGTGCGTCCATCGGGCCAATCGACCCAGCTCAGCGGTTTGCCCGCCGCGGCCGAATGCTCGTCGACGAGGACTTCCAGCACGCGGTACCCGGACAGCGGGTTCGGCACCTCGTCCGCGTCGGTCGGCTGCTGGGCCGCGGCCAGATCGCGCTTGAGCGTCAGGCGCGTTCCGCCGGTGGAGACCGGCCCGAGATCGTGGGCGATGGCGTGGATGGCGCTGGCGTTCGTGACCCAACCCTCCACCCGGGCGCCGTCGGCCGAAAGCACCGGCAGACCGTCACGGCCGTAGAGCATCAGTTGGCGCAGCGCCTGACTCAGCGACTCGCTCGCGTACAGCGCCTGCGGGGTGCTCTCGTGGGTGATCGGGCCGGGCAGCGCGGCGGTGATCCGCTCCGGGCTGCCCGGCCGGTGCCCGTCGGCGGCGACCTTCAGGGGCGCTGGCAGCGGGCGCATGGCGTCGGCGAGCTTCACATCCTGCAACGCGCGCCACGGGGTGGAGCGGTCCAGGTCGGTGCCGCGCCGCAGCAGCTTGGTGGTGTAGATCGTCCCGTAGGACACGCCGCGGGAGACCGTCGTGGCGATCGCGACCGCGAGCATCACCGGCGGCAGGGTCAGGACGTGCGGTTCTCCGACCTGAATTTCCAGGGTCCGGTCGTCCTCGCTGAGGATGTATCCGGCCGG
>NZ_DASZKT010000213.1:0-35861 GCF_035552695.1 Actinospica sp. | reverse complement strand
GAGAAGGACGACAACCTCTCCGGCGAGGACATCCGCGAGGGCCTGGTCGCGATCGTCTCGGTGAAGCTCGGCGAGCCGCAGTTCGAGGGCCAGACCAAGGCGAAGCTGGGCAACACCGAGGCCCGCACCTTCGTGCAGAAGCTCACCTACGAGTCGCTGGCCGACTGGTTCGGGCGGAACCCCAACGAGGCCAGGGACATCATCCGCAAGTCCATCCAGGCCGCCACCGCGCGGATCGCCGCCCGCAAGGCGCGCGAGCTGACCCGGCGCAAGGGCCTGCTGGAGTCGATGGCGCTGCCGGGCAAGCTCTCGGACTGCCAGTCCACCAACCCGGCCGAGTGCGAGATCTTCGTGGTCGAGGGCGACTCCGCCGGCGGCTCGGCCAAGCAGGGCCGGGACCCGCGGGTGCAGGCGATCATGCCCATCCGCGGCAAGATCCTCAACGTGGAGAAGGCGCGGATCGACAAGGTCCTGCAGAACACCGAGGTGCAGGGGCTGATCTCGGCGCTGGGCACCGGGATCCACGACGACTTCGACATCAGCAGGCTGCGCT
Organism: Actinospica sp.; assembly: GCF_035552695.1. NCBI lineage: Bacteria > Bacillati > Actinomycetota > Actinomycetes > Catenulisporales > Actinospicaceae > Actinospica > Actinospica sp. The sequence continues at coordinate 35,308 of NZ_DASZKT010000213.1, read as the reverse complement.
ACCACAAGATCGTGCTGATGGCGGACGCCGACGTCGACGGCCAGCACATCAACACCCTGCTGCTTACCTTCCTGTTCCGCTTCATGAAGCCGCTGGTCGAGGCCGGGCACGTGTACCTGGCCGCGCCGCCGCTGTACAAGATCAAGTGGACCAAGGACGACTGGTCCTACGCCTACTCGGATCCGGAGCGGGACGCGATCGTCGCGCAGGGCGTGGGCAGCGGCCGCCGGATCAGGGACGACAGCGTGCAGCGGTTCAAGGGCCTGGGCGAGATGAACGCCGAGGAGCTGCGGATCACCACGATGGACCGGGAGCACCGGATCCTGCGCCAGGTGACGCTGGACGACGCGGCCCAGGCGGACGAGCTGTTCTCGATCCTGATGGGCGAGGACGTGGAGGCGCGCCGGAACTTCATCCAGCGCAACGCCAAGGACGTCCGCTTCCTCGACATCTGATTCGGTCTTTTTCGGCACAGAGTAAGTGAAAGGACGTAGCCCTCGTGGCTGACGAGAACACCCCGCGGACCGCCGAGCTCGTGGCGCCCGAGCCGGAGAGCGACCGGATCCAGATCGTGGACCTGCTGACCGAGATGCAGCGGTCCTACCTGGACTACTCGATGGCGGTCATCGTCGGACGCGCGCTGCCCGAGGTGCGCGACGGCCTCAAGCCGGTGCACCGCCGCGTGCTCTACGCGATGTACGACGGCGGATACCGCCCGGACCGCGGCTACTTCAAGTGCGCCCGCGTGGTCGGCGAGGTCATGGGTGTCTACCACCCGCACGGCGACACGGCGATCTACGACACTCTCGTCCGGCTCGCGCAGCCCTGGTCGCTGCGGATGCCGCTGGTGGACGGCAACGGCAACTTCGGCTCGCCGGGCAACGACCCCGCGGCCGCCATGCGATACACCGAGTGCAAGCTCGCGCCGCTGGCCATGGAGATGGTGCGGGACATCGACGAGGAGACCGTCGACTTCCAGGCCAACTACGACGGGCGTTCGCAGGAGCCGACGATCCTGCCCGCGCGCTTCCCCAACCTGCTGGTGAACGGCTCGTCCGGCATCGCGGTCGGCATGGCGACGAACATCCCCATGCACAACCTGCGCGAGGTCGCCGAGGGCGCGCAGTGGTACCTGCAGAACCCGGAGGCCACCCCGGCGGAGCTGCTGGAGGCGCTGCTGGAGCGGATCAAAGGCCCGGACTTCCCGACCGGTGCGAAGATCTTGGGCCGCCGCGGCATCGAGGAGGCCTACCGCACCGGCCGCGGCTCGATCATCATGCGCGCCGTGGTCGAGGTCGAGGAGATCCAGAACCGCGCCTGCCTGGTCGTCACCGAGCTGCCCTACCAGGTGAATCCGGACAACCTGGCCGGGAAGATCGCCGACCTGGTCAAGGACGGCAAGATCCAGGGCATCGCGGACGTGCGCGACGAGTCCTCCTCGCGCACCGGCCAGCGCCTGGTCATCGTGCTCAAGCGGGACGCCGTCGCCAAGGTCGTGCTCAACAACCTGTACAAGCACACCCAGCTGCAGGACAGCTTCGGCGCCAACATGCTCGCGATGGTGGACGGCGTGCCGCGCACGCTGAGCCTGGACGCGTTCATCCGCTACTGGGTCGAGCACCAGGTCGAGGTCATCGTCCGGCGCACCCGGTTCCGGCTGCGCAAGGCCGAGGAGCGCGCCCACATCCTGCGCGCCCTACTCAAGGCGCTCGACGCGATCGACGAGGTCATCGCCACGATCCGGCGCAGCGACACCACCGAGGCCGCTCGCATCGGCCTGATGGCGCTGCTGGAGATCGACGAGATCCAGGCCAACGCGATCCTGGAGATGCAGCTGCGCCGTCTGGCGGCGTTGGAGCGGCAGCGGATCCAGGACGAGCACGACGAGCTGATGCTGCGGATCGCCGAGTACCAGGCGATCCTGGCCTCGCCGGAGCGGCAGCGGCAGATCATCTCGGAGGAGCTGAACGCGATCGTCGAGAAGTTCGGCGACGAGCGGCGCACCGAGATCGTGCCCTTCGAGGGCGACATGTCCATCGAGGACCTGATCGCCGAGGAGGACATCGTCGTCACGATCACCCGCGGCGGCTACGCCAAGCGGACCAAGACCGACCTGTACCGCTCGCAGAAGCGCGGCGGCAAGGGCGTGCGCGGCGCCGCGCTGAAGCAGGACGACATCGTCGACCACTTCTTCACCACGACCACGCACCACTGGATCCTGTTCTTCACCAACAAGGGCCGGGTCTACCGGGTCAAGGCGTACGAACTGCCGGACTCCGGCCGGGACGCGCGCGGCCAGCACGTGGCGAACCTGCTCGCGTTCCAGCCGGACGAGCAGATCGCGCAGGTGCTCGACCTGCGGGACTACGAGGTCTCGCCGTTCCTGGTGCTGGCCACCAAGCGCGGCCTGGTGAAGAAGACCCCGCTGAAGGACTACGACTCGCCGCGCTCGGCCGGCGTCATCGCGATCAACCTGCGCGAGGACGACGAGCTGGTCTCCGCGGAGCTCTGCTCGGCGGACGACGACCTGCTGCTGGTCAGCAAGCAGGCGCAGGCGATCCGGTTCACCGCGACGGACGAGTCGCTGCGGCCGATGGGCCGGGCCACCTCGGGCGTGATCGGCATGAAGTTCCGCGAGGACGACGAACTGCTGTCGATGAGCGTCGTCAAGGAGAACACGTTCGTGTTCACCGTGACCGACCGGGGCTACGGCAAGCGCACCGACGTGGCGAAGTACCCGCTGCGCGGCCGCGCCGGCCTCGGCGTGATCGCGGCCAAGACGGTCGACGAGCGCGGAGTGCTGATCGGCGCGCTGATCGTGGAGGAAGGCGACGAGGTGCTGGCGATCACTCAGATCGGCGGCGTCATCCGCACCCGGGTCGCGGAGGTGCGCGAGACCGGGCGCGACACGATGGGCGTGCAGCTGGTCCACGTCGGCAAGAAGGACGCGGTCGTGGGGATCGCGCGCAACGCCGATCCGGCCGAACTCGAGGAGGTTCTCGAGAACGGCGAGGGCGGCGAAGGCGGCGGGCCGGCCGCGGCCGAGGGCGTCGTGGCTGACCCGACTGAGGCAACGGTGACGGAATCGGAACCGGAGCCTGCACCCGATACGGAGTAATGCCCGGTAGATTGCGTCTTAGCAAGCACAACAGTCAGCGGATTGAGTCGGTCGGACCGGTAGCGGCCGGCGGGAACAGGCGAAGGGCAGACCCGTGAGTGACAGCGTGAACCCGGCGGGTTCCCGCCCCGGCGGGGGCCGCGGCTACGGCGGCGGCGTGCCCGCGCGGCCGGCCGACCAGGGCATGTCGGGCCCGAACCAGAACCCCAACCACGGCCCGGTCTCCCCGGTGGCCGCGGCCGAGTCGGCCCCGCAGGTCTCCGGCTTCGGCCGGACGCTGGGCCGGATGAGCAGCGCGGTGGCCGCCGGGGTGCAGACCGCCTCCGGCGCCGCCCGCGCCGGGCTCGGCGGTTCGGGCACCGGCGGCGCCGGCTCCGCGGCCCGCCCGGTCGGCTCCCAGGTCCGGGTGCGCAAGGCCCGGCTGCGGGTGGCCCGGATCGACCCGTGGTCGGTGATGAAGGTCTCCTTCGTGCTGTCCATCGCACTCGGCATCGTCACCCTGGTCGGCACGGCCGTGGTCTGGGAGGTGCTCAACGCGCTCGGCGTCTTCACCTCGCTGGACAAGACCGTGGGCGACCTGACCAGTGGCAGCGGCGGCACGAGTACCTTCAACCTGTCCTCGGTGCTCTCCTTCACCCGGGTCGAGGGTTACATGGTCATCGTCGCCGGGGTGGACATCGTGCTGGTCACGGCGCTGAGCACGCTCGGCGCGTACCTCTACAACCTGTCCTCCGGCTTCGTCGGCGGCCTCGAGGTCACCCTCGCCGAGGACCAGTAGAACCGGTGGCGCCGCCGCGGCGGGCGTCGGCTTATCGGTTTGGGATCACCGGTTCCGATGCGGTACTCTCATGGAGCGCCCGAGAGGGCGCGATGGACCTATAGCTCAGTCGGTTAGAGCGCTTCCCTGATAAGGAAGAGGTCGGTGGTTCAAGTCCACCTAGGTCCACGGCGTATCAGCCCGATCCCCTCGTACCTGGGATCGGGCTGCTTCCCTAGCTGAGAGGTCTGGGTCCATGAAGAAGCTTCTCCTGCTCGGTGTGGTGGCCGCCGGCGGCTTCCTGGTCTACAAGCAGGTCAAGGCCGCTGACAAGAGCGAGCAGGACCTGTGGACCGAGGCCACCGACCCGGTCCCGGCCACCAGCCGCTGACCGCGACCGTCACATCGTCGCCCGCCCGGGCGACCCCGGGGCCATAGCTCAATTGGCAGAGCACTGCCTTTGCAAGGCAGGGGTTAGGGGTTCAAGTCCCCTTGGCTCCACATGGGAGAGTTCAGCTCTTTAGATGTCGATGCCCTGCACGGTCTGCGCGAGGAGTTGCGCAAGGAGTACGCGCGCTTCCAGGAGCGGGGGCTGAAGCTCGATCTGACGCGCGGGAAGCCGTCGGCGGAGCAGCTGGACTTCTCGAATGAACTGCTGGCGCTGCCGGGCCAGGAGTACAAGGCGGCGGACGGGACGGACTGCCGCAACTACGGCGGGCTGCACGGACTGCCCGAACTGCGCGAGATCTTCAGCCCGCTGCTGCAGGTGCCGGTCGAGCAGCTGATCGCGAGCGACAACTCGAGCCTTTCGCTGATGCACGACCTGGTGATGCACGCGATGCTCTTCGCGCTGCCGGGCGGTACGGCGCGCTGGGTGGACGTGGAACGGCCCGCGTTCCTGTGCCCGGTGCCGGGATACGACCGGCACTTCTCGATCTGCCAGAAGTTCGGCATCGAGATGATCCCGATCGAGCCGACCGCCGATGGCCTGCTGGACATCGACGAGGTCGAGCGGCTGGCCGCGTCGGACACGCGGATCAAGGGTCTGTGGTTCGTGCCGAAGTACAGCAACCCCACCGGAGTCACCGTGTCCGAGCAGCAGGCCGAGCGGCTGGCCCGGATGACGACCGCGGCCGCCGACTTCCGGATCTTCTGGGACGACGCCTACAGCGTGCACCACCTGACCGACCACCGGGTCACGGTCGCCCCGATCCTCGGGCTCTGCGAGCAGGCGGGGCACGCGGACCGGGTGTTCGTGTTCGGATCCACCTCGAAGATCACGTTCGCGGGCGCGGGCGTGTCCTTCCTCGGCACCTCCCCGGCGAACCTGCAGTGGTACCTCGGGCACATCGCCAAGCGGACGATCGGCCCCGACAAGGTCAACCAGCTGCGGCACGTGCGCTTCCTGAAGGACGCCGAGGGCGTGCAGAAGCTGATGGAGCGTCACCGCGACAACCTGGCGCCGAAGTTCGCCAAGGTGCAGGAGATCCTGGCCGAGGAGCTCGGCGGCACCGGGATCGGGACCTGGACCGAGGCCTACGGCGGTTACTTCGTCAGCCTGGACGTGCTCGACGGCACGGCGGCCGAGGTGATCCGGCTGGCCAAGGAGGCGGGCATCGCGCTCACCCCGGCCGGCGCGACCTATCCGTACGGCAAGGAGCCGCGGGACCGCAACATCCGGCTCGCGCCCTCGTTCCCGCCGGTCGCGGACCTGGACACGGCCATGCGGGGCGTGGTGCTGTGCGTGAAGCTGGCGGCTGTGGAGAAGCTGATTCAGCGTTAGTCCACGACGACACGACAGTCCACGACATGAGGAAGCCCGGCCGCCTGCGCGCCCGGGCTTTCGCATGCGGGAAGTCGTTATTCGGCGCCGGTCCCTGGGCTGCCGTCGGCCTCGTCGACCCGCTCCTCGGTCCACATGTCGTCGTTGTTGTGCTTGCGCTGCCACATGAGCGCGCCCGCGCCCAGTGCGGCTCCGGCGGCCGTGGCCGCGGCGACGATGCGCCACTTCATGTGCCGTTCGTGCGCGCGCTCCATCTCGGCGCCGCGCAGTACGGCGGCGGCGAGCATCGCGCGTTTGGTCGCCTCCGGCAGGTACTCGCTGCGCATCCGATGCGAGGCGTCCAGCGCCTTGTTCGACGCATCGAGCGCCATCGGGACAGCGACATCGCGGGTATGCGCGATGCGCGGGCCTAGTTCCTGGCGCACGTTCTCATACCGGTCGCGCAGGAAGGGCTGCGCTTGTTCCATCAGTGCGGTGGTTTTGCTCACAGCGGTACCTCCTCAGGTCACTTGTGGCCTAGTGCCCCGGTATGACCGCCGTATTCGCTGATTGGGCCGTTCAGTGACGCGGCTGGCCGCACCTGAGTCGCAGGACACAGAACGGCAACCAAGACCGAACCCGGCGCCCTTGGCAAAGAGGCTCGTGGGAGGATGGAGCCAGCAATGCGGGGGTGGCTATCCAACGGAAGAGAGGGCCCGTCATGGCCGAAGAGACCTATGCCGTGCTGAAGACGAACCTCGGCGACATCACCGTCCAGCTGTTCCCGAACCACGCGCCGAAGACCGTGCGCAACTTCGTGGAGCTGGTCGAGGGCACGCGCGACTACACCGACCCGAGGACGAACAAGCCGGGCAGCGGACCGTACTACGACGGCACGATCTTCCACCGGATCATCTCGGGGTTCATGATCCAGGGCGGCGACCCGCTGGGCCAGGGCTTCGGCGGCCCGGGTTATGCCTTCGACGACGAGATCCACCCGGACCTGCGCTTCGACAAGAAGTACCTGCTGGCGATGGCCAACGCGGGGCTGCGCGGAGGGCACGGCACCAACGGTTCGCAGTTCTTCATCACGGTGTCCACTCCGGCGCACCTGAACGGCAAGCACACCATCTTCGGCGAGGTGGCGGACGAGGCCAGCAAGAAGGTCATCGACGAGATCGGCAACGTGCCCACCGGCCCCGGCGACCGTCCGCTGCAGGACGTCGTGCTGCAGTCGGTCACCATCGAGCGCCGGCAGGGCTAGTCCTGCGGGGAGGATCGCAGCAGTGAGCAGCAGCACACCCTCGGACGAGCGACCGCCCACGGCGGTCGGCGAGCCCCGCGACCAGTCGCCCGCGGGCGCTCCGGTGTGCTTCCGGCACCCGGAGCGGGAGACCTACCTGCGCTGCCACCGCTGCGAGCGTTCCATCTGCACGGACTGCATGGTGCCCGCGGCCGTCGGGCACCAATGCCCCGAGTGCGTACGCGGCGGGGCGAAGACGGTGCGCCAGGCGCGCACCGTCGCCGGCGGCCGGGTGCACTCGCGGCAGGGCGTCATGACGATCGCGATCATCGCGGTCTGCGTGGTGATGTACGGCCTGCAGCAGTTGATCGGCGAGGCCTTCACGACCCGGCTCGAACTGTTGGGCATAGCCGGGTCGTCCTCGGCCACCCCGAGCGCGGTCAACATAGGCGTGGCCAACGGCGAGTGGTACCGGCTGCTGACCTCGATGTTCATCCACGAGAGTCCGGCGCACATCGCGCTCAACATGCTCTCGCTGTGGTGGATCGGAGTGCCGGTGGAGGCCCGGCTCGGCCGACTGCGCTATCTGCTGACCTATCTGGTCTGCGGGATCGGCGCCTCGGCCGTGTCCTTCGCGTTCATGGGGCGCTACGACGCCTCGCTCGGCGCCTCGGGCGCCATCTTCGGCCTGCTCGGCGTGCTCGCGGTGATGGCCTACCGGGAGAAGCTGGACATGCGGCCGATCCTGATCGTGATAGCGGTCAACATGGCCTACAGCTTCAGCGTGACCGGGATCGACTGGCACGCGCACCTCGGCGGCCTCGGCTGCGGGCTGCTGATGGGGGTGGCCTTCGGCTACGCTCCGCGGGCCGACCGGGCCACCGCCTGGTACCGCGATCCGCAGAACCTGGTGCCGATCGGCGCGGGGCTCGCGGTCCTCGTGGTCACCGTCGTGCTCGTCGGGGTGCACTCGAGCACGCTGCAGAACTCGGCTCTCGCCGCGTCCCTGGCGTCCCTCATCCACTGAGTTCGGCGCGAGTCCAAGGGCCGAGACGCGACCGGGACACTGTCACAACTTGTCCACAGGATTCAAGTTATCCACAGATCCCCCGCCGCCTCCTCCACAGGTTTTCCACAGTGTGGAAAAGGGGCTCGAGTCTGTGGATAACCTGCTCGTCGAATCTCTCGTCGTCCGCTGATCGCGCCGGAGCGGCTAGCGCCAGCGGGTCGAGATGCCGAAGCCGGCGGCGATGAAGCCGAAGCCGATGACGACGTTCCACGCGCCCAGCGTGTTCACCCAGCTGATGCTCGAGGCCAGGTAGTAGAGCACCATCCAGGCCAGGCCGATGACGAAGAACGCGACCATGAAGCGCGGAACCCAGGCCGAGGACTCCAGCTTGATCTTCTGCGGCTTCGGGTCATTCGGCGGGGTATAGGCCGCCTTGTCCCGGGTCTTCGACTTCGGCACGGAACTCTCCACGTCATGAGGTCATTGGACGACTGGTTGTCGCTGGTACAGCGTAGCCGCGCAGGCTGCTCTAGGACAGTCCGCATTATCCGACCGGTACCTGAGAACGCCCGCGATAGCCCGGCGTGTCGGGCGCGGCGCGGGTCCGCGGGCTGTGGGAGGTTCACTGTGCGCGCTCCACCGGGCCCGAAAAGTTATCCACAGACGGGTGTGGACTGTGCGGAGAGGAGCCTCCCGTGTACGGCTTGATCTGGCGCCGGCTGCCCGGCCGCCTGTGGATGAAGCTGCTGTGCGCAGTCGTCCTTGTTTCCCTGTTGGTCGTCTTACTGTTCGGCTGGGTCTTCCCCTGGGTCGAGCCGTATCTGCCGTTCTCCAGCAGCGGCACGATGGGCGGCAACTGACCCCGGACCAACCCCGGCCGGCGGACTAGGCCGGGCGCCCGGCGAGCGTCGGGGCGAGACCTACCGCGGCTTCGCGCGCGTTCGGGTCGCCGCACACGGCGAGCCAGTTGGCCAGCATCCGATGGCCGCCATCCGTGAGCACCGACTCCGGGTGGAACTGCACCGCCTCGATGGGCAGCTCGCGGTGCCGCACGCCCATGATGACCTCGCCGGTGCGCGCCGTGACCACGAGCTCGTCCGGCACGGTCGCCGGCTCGATCGCCAGCGAGTGGTACCGGGTCGCGGTGAACGGGTTCGCCAGGCCTTCGAAGACGCCGAGCCCGTCGTGCGTCACCTCGCTCGTCTTACCGTGCATCAGTTCCGGCGCCCGGCCGACGGTCGCGCCGAAGGCCACGCCGATCGACTGCAGCCCGAGACACACGCCGAACAGCGGCCGACCGGTCCCGGCACAGTGCCGGACCATCTCCACGCACACGCCCGCCTGCTCCGGCGTGCCGGGGCCCGGCGAGAGCAGCACCCCGTCGAAGCCGTCCGCGTCCCCGACGGTCACGGCGTCGTTGCGCCGTACCTCGCACTCGGCACCGAGCTGGTAGAGGTACTGCACGAGGTTGTAGACGAACGAGTCGTAGTTGTCCACAACGAGGATGCGCGTCACGTTCGATCCCACAGAGTCAGTTACCACCGTTGTTGCCGCCGTTGAGGCCCGAGATGAACCCGCCGGCCGTCGAGGTGTCCGTGGCGGTCGCGCTGGCCGTCGCGGTCGGCGAGCCGGTGGTCGCGCCCGCGCCGGAGGAACAGGTGATCGTGATCGCCGAGCCCCGGTTGACCTGCGTGTTGGGCGCCGGGGTCGTGGTGATCACCGTGTTCGCCGCGAAGGACGCGTTCGTCTGGTAGGTGAACTGGCTGTTCACGTTCAGCCCCAGGCCGGTCAGTTCGGAGTCCGCGCTGCTGCAGGTCTTGGTGACCACGTCGCTCGGCACGGTCACCGTCCCGGGACCGCCCGAGATCACCACGACCAGCGGCGTGGTCACCGGCTCGGTCTGGCCGAGCAGCGAGGTGCCGTTCGCGTTCTGGATGTCGATCGCGTTGTTGCTGGCGACCGTGGCACTGGTCGCGGTCTTCGTCGTCACGTTCTGGAAGCCCTTGGCCTGCAGCGTCGAGACCACCTGGCTGCCCAGGCTGCTCGAGACCGTGCTCGGCAGCGTGAACTGCACCGGACCGGACGAGACGCAGTAGCCCACCCCGGAGCCCAGCGAGGCCGACGCGCCGGATTCCGGCTTCTGCCCCAGGATCTGTCCGCTGGTGATGGAGTTGCTGGGCTGGCCGCTGCCGCAGTAGGAGGTGCCCAGCTTGTAGCCGGCGGTCTTCAGCGTCGCCTGAGCCTGGGTCAGCGTCTGCCCGGTGATCGTCGGCACGGTGCCGGTGGACGCGCTGCTGCCGGCGAAGACCGTCTTGAAGACGAACACCGCGAGCACCACGAGGATGACCACGACCACGCTGAGGATGATCCAGCCGGTCTTGTCCTTGCCCTTGCCGCGGGTGGCCGGGCTGTTCGAGGCGCGGCGCGAGCGCGGCACCTCGTCCTCCGGCCCGTCCTGCCCGTACTCGGAGGCCTGGTACGCCGTGGGCTCGTAGCGGGTCGGCGCCGCGGAGCCGTATCCGGCGCCCGCTCCGTAGCCGCGGCCCGAGGAGGGCGCCATCACCGTGGTCGGGGCGCCCGCCGCGCCGAAGCCCGCGGCCACCGTCGGCGCCGCGGCCACCGGGCGCCCGTCGAGCGCGCGCTCGAGGTCGGCGCGCATCTCGTCGGCCGACTGGTAGCGCTCGTCCGGGTGCTTGGCCAGTGCCTTCATCACGATCGCGTCGACCACCGGGGGAACCTCGGGGTCGTAGTACGACGGGGGGTTCGCCGTCTCCCGCACGTGCTGGTAGGCCACCGCGACCGGCGAGTCGCCGATGAACGGCGGACGGCCGGTGAGCAGCTCGTAGATCAGGCAGCCGGTGGAGTACAGGTCGGAGCGCGCGTCCACCTGCTCGCCCTTGGCCTGCTCCGGCGAGAGGTACTGCGCGGTGCCGATCACGGCCGCGGTCTGCGTCATCGTCATGCCGGCGTCGCCCATGGCGCGGGCGATGCCGAAGTCCATCACCTTGACCGCGCCGCCGCGGGTGAGCATCACGTTCGCCGGCTTGATGTCCCGGTGCACGATGCCGTTGCGGTGGCTGTAGTCCAGCGCCTGCAGCACCCCGCCGGTGATCTCCAGTGAGCGCTCGGGCAGCAGCTTGCGGCCGGAGTGCAGCAGATCGCGCAGCGTCGAGCCGTCCACGTACTCCATGACGATGAACGGCAGCGAGATCCCGCCGATGTAGTCCTCGCCGGTGTCGTACACCGCGACGATCGCCGGGTGGTTGAGCGACGCGGCCGACTGGGCCTCGCGCCGGAACCGGGCCTGGAAGGTGGCATCCCTGGCCATGTCGGCGCGCAGCGTCTTGACCGCCACGGCCCGGCCCAGCCGGATGTCCCTGGCCATGTAGACCTCGGCCATCCCACCCCGGCCCAGGACGGCGCCGAGCTCGTACCTGTTGCCCAGGCGACGCGGCTCTTCCATCATTCAGCCCTTCCCCGGCCTATCCCGGCCATTCCTGCCTTCGGGCGAAGTGTACCGGTGGCGGACGGGCCCTGCGGAAGCCTTCCGCCCCCGGCCGGACCGGCCACCAGCCTGCCTCGCCTGTTCGGTTTCGCGCTGTGTTACCCGATCACGGCCTTGATCACGGATGCCGCGATCGGTCCCGCAAGACTGTTGCCGAACGCATCGCTCGGTTGCACATTGTTATCAGCCACCATGACGGCCACCGCGACCTGCGGGTTGTTCGCCGGCGCATAGGCCACCATCCACGCCACGGGGTTCTGACCGGTGCCGCGCTCGGCGGTACCGGTCTTCGCCGCTACTGAGACGCCGATGTTCTGCAAGCTGGTTGCGGTCCCGCTGGTGACCACGTCCTGCATCATCGTGGAAAGCTCGCTCGCCACCGAACCGGACATCGGCGTGGAGAACGTGGTCGGCGAGGCGCTGGCGATGACGTTGCCGGACGTGTCCAGCTCCTTGGCGATCAGGTAAGGCGCCTCGATGGTGCCTCCGTTGGCCACCGCGGACGCCATCATCGCGCCCTCGAGCGGGGTCATCGTCACGTCGAACTGCCCGATCGAGGACTGCGCCAGCTGAGCCTGGCTCAGGTTCGACGGGAAGACGGAGGTGGAGGTCGTCATCGGCACGGTCGGGCCGGTCTTGTTGAAGCCGAAGCCCTGCGCCATCGACTGCACGTTCGAGTCGCCGAGCTGCATGCCCACGTAGCCGAAGACGGTGTTGCAGGACTGCGCGAACGCGTCCATCAGCACGGCGCTGTTGCAGGTCTCGCCGCCGGAGTTCGAGATCGTCGACGTCGACTGCGGCAGCGTCAGCGTGCTCAGCGGAGCGTTGGGGATCGAGGTGCTCGGCGTGACGGTCTGGCCGTTGAGGCCGTCGGTCAGCGCGGCCGCCGAAGTGACGATCTTGAAGGTGGAGCCCGGGGGATAGGTCTGGTTCAGCGCCCGGTCCAGCTTCGGCTGCAGCGAGTTGTTGGCGAGCTGGGTCGCGTAGTCGTTCTGCGTCTTCGAACTCGACGACGCGAGCTTGTTCGGGTCGTAGCTCGGCGCCGAGACCAGGGCCAGGATCGCGCCGGTCTTCGGGTTGATCGCGGCCACCGCGCCCTCGCCGACCGAGCTCAGCTCGCTGGTCAGCGCCTGGTAAGCGGCGTCCTGCGCCTTCGCGTTGATCGTGGTGACGACGGAGCCGCCGGCCTGGTCCTTGCCCTCGGCCTTGCGGATGAAGTTCTGCGTCGCCAGCCGGGTGTCCTTGCCGTTGAGCAGCGTGTTCTCGTACTGCTCCAGGTTCGAGTTGCCGTAGTTCGAGGAGAAGTAGCCGGTCACCGGGGCGTACTCGGGGCCGCTCGAGTAGACCCGCTGGTACTTCAGCGTCGTGCTCTTCGTCGGCGTCGAGGAGGCCACGTTCGTGGAGCCGACGATGATGCTGCCGCGGTCGACCTGGTAGTTGTAGATCGTGTTGCGGTAGTTGTCCGGGTGCGCCGAGTACGAGCTCGCCTTCACGACCTGGATCCAGTTGCCGCTCAGGAAGAGCGCGGCGAAAAGGGCGAAGCAGAAGATCGCCACTTTCTTGATCGGTCGGTTCACGTCCGTACCGCCTTGTTCTGACCGTAGTAACGGCCGTCGTTGTCGGTTCCGAGGGCGCGTGGGTCGAGCAGGCTCGGCGGAGCCGTGAGCGGGAGCGCCGGAGGCAGCGGCCGGCGAGCCGCGTCGGAGATCCGCAGCAGCAGGGCCACCAGGATCCAGTTGGCCAGCAGGGCCGAGCCTCCGGCCGCCAGGAAGGGCATCGGCAGGCCGGTGAGCGGGATGACCCGCATCACGCCGCCGGCCGTGATGAACACCTGGAGGGCGAAGACCACCGCGAGCCCGCTCGCGAAGAGCTTGCCGAAGGGGTCGCGGACGAGCAGCGCGGTCTTCAGGCCGCGGGCGACGAACAGCGCGTAGGCGATCAGCAGCGCGGTGAGACCCACCAGGCCGAGTTCCTCGCCGATGGTGTCCATGATGTAGTCGGCGTTGTTGGCGAAGCCGACCTGGGTCGGATAGCCCTGATTCAGTCCGGTGCCGAACAGGCCGCCGTTGGCGAAGGCGTAGAGCGACTGCGCGGTCTGCCGCGAGTTGCCCTGCACCGAGCCGAAGGGGTTGAGCCAGGAGTCGAAACGGCTCTGGACGTGCGAGAACAGCACCGCGACCAGCCCCGCGCCGCCGATGAACATCAGCAGGCCGAAGATCAGCCAGCTGGCCCGCTCGGTGGCCAGGTAGAGCATGATCACGAAGGCGCCGAAGAACATCAGCGAGACGCCGAGGTCGGTCTCCCGGATCAGCACCAGCATCGCGAACGCCCAGCAGAACAGCAGCGGGCCCATGTCGCGGCCGCGCGGGATGTAGACGCCGAGCACCTTCCGGCTGGCCAGGGCGAGCGTGTCCCGCTTGGCGTGCAGGTAGGCGGCGAAGAAGACGATGATCAGCAGCTTGCCGAACTCGGCCGGCTGGATCGACAGGCCGGCGAACTTGATCCAGCTGCGCGCGCCGTTGACCTCGGACATCGAGGCGGGCAGCACGGCCGGCAGGGCGATCAGGATCAGCCCGGCCAGCGCCGAGATGTAGGCGTAGCGCTGCAGCACCTTGTGGTCGCGCAGGAGGAAGAGCACCCCGATCAGCACCACCGCGCCGAGGACGGTGAAGACCGCCTGCTGTCCGGCCGCGCCGCTGTGCGACACCAGCTTGTTCGCGATGTTGTACGGGTCGAGCCGGGAGATCACCACCAGGCCGAGGCCGTTGATCGCCGCGGCGAGCGGCAGCAGCAGCGGGTCGGCGTACGGCGCGAGCCAGCGCACCGCCAGATGCAGCACCAGCAGGACCACGGCGAACAGCAGCCCGATGGTCCAGTAGTTCGCCGGAAGCTTGGCGGCCGAGCTGGCCAGGCCGACGTTGGCGTAGGCGAACATCCCGAGCACCCACGCACCGACGAGCAGTACGAGCTCGGCGTTGCGCCGCTTCGGAATCTCCGGTTCGGCCGGGGGCTGCGTGACCGCGCCTCCGGCCGACGGGCTGGCGGCCATCGACATCGCGTTCCTGTCCTGTCCCTGTTCCTGCGGATCAGCGTCAGCCGGCGTTTCCCGGGCACTCGGCCGAAAGTTGGCGCAAATCGGTGCTACCGGAGCTTACCGAGCTCGACGGTGACACGCTTGGCGTGGGTGTCGCGACGGGGGAGGTCGAGGGGGTCGCGCTCGTCGAGGAGTGCACACTCGAGGAGGCGGAGGCCTTGCCGGAGACGGTGGTCGTCGCCTTGCCGGAGGCCTTGGCGGTGGAGGTCCCCGTGCTGTGCGGGGTCGAGCTCGCGGTGGATGCGGCGGTCGTGCTCGGGGGGGTGCTCGGGGTGACCGCGGGGGCGGCCACCAGGGCGGCACATTCGCTCTCCATGATCGAGAGCGTGGAGACGATGGTCTTCGCGTCGGTGAGGCTGGTCGCGGTTATCGAACCGTCGACCTTCGTCTGCTCGCTGGACGGCAGCCCGGAGACGGTGACCGATGCCGTCGTGTAGACGTGCGAGAGTTTTATCCCGGCGAGCGAGTAGTCGACGCCCTGATAGATCGCCACACGCCCGGAGCCGTCGGACCCGACGTAGTACTGCTGCTGCGTGTAGTAGAAGCCTCCGGCGGCCAGTCCCGCCAGCACCACGAGGGCGGTTCCGCCGATGACGGTCGGCTTGAGCCAGCGTCGTCGGCGGCGCGGTTCCTCCGACGAGACCGCCTCCATCTCCGCGGTGTCCCCGCCGTTCGCCGACGGCACCGGCAGCACCGGCGCGTCCGGCTGGGCCGGGCTCTGGCCCTGGTTCTGCTCGGCGGCGGCCAGGATGGCGCCCGCGTTCATCACCCCGGTCACGCCCGGGTCCGCCGGGTTCGCGCCGGGCTGGTCGGAGGCCTGCGCGTAGGACGCCACGCCGTTCGCCTGGTTCTCGGCCGCCGCGCCCACCACGACGGGCAACTCAAGGTACTGCGTCTCCGCCTGGCTCGGCGGCCGCGAGCCCTGCGGCGTCTGCTCGAACGCGTCGGCCACGATGCAGGTGATGTTGTCCGCGCCGCCGCCGCGCAGGGCGTGCTGGATCAGCGTCTCCGCCGCGTGGTGCGGATCCCCGTAACCGGTCAGCGTCGAGGCGAGGGTGTTGAAGGGCACGAATCCGGACAGCCCGTCGCTGCACAGCAGAAACCGGTCCCCCGCCTGCAGATCAAGCACCGTCAGATCGAGATCGACCTCTGCGGTGGTGCCGAGCGCGCGCATCAGCAGCGAGCGCTGCGGGTGCCGCTCCGCCTCGTCCGGGGTGATCTGCCCCTCGTCGATCAGCCGCTGCACCCAGGTGTGGTCGGTGGAGATCTGCTCGAGCACGCCGCCGCGCAGCCGGTACGCGCGCGAGTCGCCGATGTGCGCGAAGGCGAAGTGGCTGCCGCCGGCCAGGAACAGCGCGGTGCACGTCGTGCCCATGCCCTCGAGTTCGGGCCGCTGCGCGATGATCGCCCGGATCTTGGAGTTGGCCAGCTTGATCCGGTCGTCGAGGTCGCGCACCGGGTCGCCGCTCAGGCCCGTGGTCTGCGGGGAGTCGAGCTCCGCGAGCGTGTCCACCGCCACCGCCGAGGCGATTTCCCCGGCGGCCTGTCCACCCATCCCGTCGGCGATCACCAGTAGCCGCGCGCTGGCATATCCCGAGTCCTCGTTGCCGTCGCGAATAAGGCCGACGTGCGAACGCGCTGCGTACCGCAGGGATAGGCTCATCGAATCTTCTTCCGCTGCAACCGGGGTTCGGGGCGCGGGCTGGTGCGCCGCGTAGCCGAGAGCCTAGCGGTTCGGCATGAGGCGCCCGCGGCCCTTCACGTGATGGGGAGACCGTGGTCGGTGGGACAGCCTAGTCACTTCTTCAGTTCGAGGGCGGTCTTTCCGATCCGGACCGGCACGCCCAACGGTATCGGCGTCGGGCCGTTGATCTTGGTGCGGTCCAGGTACGTGCCGTTCGTCGAACCCAGATCCTCCACGACCCACTGGCCGGTCGCGTCCGGGTAGATGCGCGCGTGCCTGCTGGAGGCGAAGTCGTCGTCGAGCACGATGGTCGAGTCGTGCGCGCGGCCGAGGGTGATCTGAACGCCCGTCAGCGCGACGTTGGTGCCCGCGAGCGAGCCGCTGACGACCTCGAGCCGGGTCGGCACGCCGCCGCGCCGCGGCCGGGCGCTCGGCCGGTCGGCGAGCTGCGCCGCGGGGACGGGCGCGGCCTTCGTGGCGGCGCGTCCGCGCCCGGCGCGGGAACCGGCGCCGAACACGTCGCTGCGCACCACGCCGAGGGCGAGCAGCACGAAGATCCAGAGTATCGCCAGCAGGCCGAGCTTCATGACGGTGATCGTCAGGCCGGTCATAGTGTTGGCTCCCAACGGCCGGAGCGGAACGGGCAGGGGCGGAGCGTACGGAGCCTAGCGCGCTTCCTGCCGGAAGATGATGGTGGTGTTGCCGAGGTGGATGACCGAGCCGTCGCGCAGCTGGGCCTGGCGCACATGCTGATCGTCCACCACGATTCCGTTGGTCGAGCCGAGGTCCGAGATCACCGAGGGTACCCCGACGCGGATCTCCGCGTGCCGCCGGGAGACCGAGGGGTCGTCGATCCGCAGGTCCACGTCCGTGCCGCGGCCGAAGCTCGTCACCGGCTGGGACAGCTGGTGCCGCGCGCCGTTGACCTCGACCCAGCAGTTGCCGGGGCCGGCCTGCGCCGGCGGCGGGTAGCCGGGCGCGCCGAAGCCGGGCTGCTGCGCCGGCGGGGCGCCGAAGGGCTGCTGCGGCGGCGCGGGGGGCGGCGCGGGCGCGCCCATCGGCGGATAGGCCGGCTGCTGCGGCGCGCCGTACCCGGGGGCCTGCGCCGGGTAGCCGGGCATCTGCACGACGCCGGCGAGGGCCTGCGAGCGGATCCGGAACATGCCGGTGCTCAGGTCCTGGACGCGCTCGAACTTCACCTCGACCGGGCCGACGAACATATAGCGCTGTTCGCGTCCGTGCTCCTGCAGCAGCTCGCCGAGCTCGGCCGACAGCGGGCCCGCGTACGTGGCCAGCCGCTCGTAGTCGTGCGCGCCGAGTTCCACGGTGAAGTCGTTCGGCACCATGACGCGGCCCTGGCTCACCGGGGCCGCGCGGTCGTCGCACTCGCGCTGCAGCGCGCTGGCGATCTCCACCGGCTGCACCTCGGACTTGAAGGCCTTCGCGAAGGCGCCGTTGACCAGGCCTTCGAGGCGTCGCTCAAAGCGCTGGAGAACTCCCACGGCTACCTACTCCTTCTGTGAAAACCCGCGGCTTCCACCGTGTGCCAGGTCCGCGCCCGGCGGTCGCCATCCCCTCGATCGTATCGAGGTCAGGCGGTGCTGTGCGCGCCCCATGGCCACCATGGTGGCCCGTACCCCACCCCCGGCGCGAGCCGGGTTCTGCCGAAAGGGGTTCCCAACCTGGGCGGTCCGTAATCGATTTGGGGGATGGCCGGGGGAGCGTGCTATCTTTTTCCTCGTTGCGCGAGTGGCGGAATGGCAGACGCGCTGGATTCAGGTTCCAGTGCCCGCAAGGGCGTGGGGGTTCAACTCCCCCCTCGCGCACTCCCTCGGCGGAGATGATCATTGATCATCTCCGCCGCTTTGTCGTCTGTGGGTGTTGTCCCCGTGGACAGGTCCGCCGCGCCTCGCGCCGACCGGTCGGCGGCCCCGCTGGACCCGTCCGGCTCTATCGGCATGGTGCGCGTCGGCAGGTTGCTGCATGCTCGAAAGCGGGCGAGATCCCGTGAGTCGAGGGAAGGCGGTATCCGGCATGACGACCATGGAGATCAGGGACGAGCGCGAGGAGCGCGCCCGGTACGCCGCGTACGTGAACGGCGTACGGATCGGTTTCGCGAGCAGCATCCTGGTGCGCGAGACCGTTCTGCTGCCGCACGTCGAGGTGGATCCGGACCGTCGGGACCTGGGCATCGGGTCGATGCTCGTGCGGCGCGCCCTGGACGACGCGCGCACCGAGGGGAACTCCGTGATCGCGCTGTGCCCCTTCGTGCGGCGCTGGGTGGACCTGCACCCGGACTACCTGGACGTCGCCCGCCGACCGGGGCCCGGGGAGCTGGGCGCGGTCAACTCCCTGGTGGCGGCCGACCGGACCATGCGGCTGCTGCACCACGAGGAGTCCAAGATCCTGGCGACGGTCCAGGACCTCGAACCCGAGACGCCGTGAGACGCGGGGGATCTCACGGATCTCACGGCTTCGGGGCCGCGGGCCCGCGGTAGATGAAGCCGGTCAGCGGCGCGTAGGCCTTCCAGCCGAGCGTCTCGTACAGCGCGCGGCCCTGAGCCGTCGCGCCGAGGATCCCGGTCGACGATCCGGCCTCGAGCGCGGCGTTGGCCAGCGCGCGCAGGACGACCGTGCCGAGGCCGCGGCGCTGGTACGCGGGCTCGGTCGAGACCTGGTCCACCACGGCCGCGTCCCCCGCGATGCCGACCTGGCCCCTGGCCGCGGGCGCGCCGTCCGCGGCAGAGACGGTGACGAACACCACACCGTCGCGCGACACGGCGTCGACCGAGTAGCCGTCGGGCGCCCGAACCCGCTCCGCGGTCAGGTCCACGGCCATCAGCCAGCCCGGATCGTCCTCCGTCCAGTCCGCCGTGAGCCACGGACGCAGCTCCTCGGGCTCGGCGAAGGCCTTCATCCACAGAGCGGGCACTTGTGCGCGCGTGGCGAGGTCGCGCACGATCGGTTCACGCGCCTCCAGCATCACGTAGCGACCGTGCTGTTTGGGCGTGCCGACCTCGACCCACAGGCCCCACGGCGTCGGCCGCGGCCGCGCCGTACCCCGTGAAACCACCCAGCCGGCTACCCAGGCGGCGGCCGGTTCCCGACGCATGTAATCTCCCTACAGTCGTTGCACACATTACGTGAAGGCTCTGACAGAAAGCGGGTTCCGGCGATGGGCTCCTACCGGCCGACGTGGGCGCCGGACATCGTCGACCTGGAGTTCCCGTCCACGGCGCGGATGTACGACTACTACCTCGGCGGCTCGCACAACTTCGCGGCCGACCGCCGGCTGGCCGAGGAGGCGCTGAAGGCGTGGCCTGAGACGCCCTACATGTGCCGGGCCAACCGGGCCTTCCTGCGCCGCGCGGTCACCTTCCTGGCCGAGCAGGGCGTGGACCAATTCCTCGACCTGGGTTCGGGAATCCCGACGGCGGGCAACGTGCACGAGATCGCGCAGGCGGTGCGCCCCGACGCGCGCACGGTCTACGTGGACTGCGACGCCGCGGCCTACGCGCATGGCAGGGGCTCTGCTGAAGGACGACCCGAGGGCCGCGTACGTCCTGGCGGACCTGCGTGACCCCGAGGCGGTGCTCGCCAGCCCCGAGGTGACCGGATTGCTGGACCTGAGCCGCCCGGTCGCCGTGCTGATGCTGATGACGCTCCACTTCGTCCCGGACGGCGACGACCCCTCGGGCATCGTCACGGCCTACCGCGAGTCCGCCGCGCCCGGCAGCTACCTCGTCTTCAGCCACGGCACCAACGAGTACCGCCCCGCGGACACCGGTGGCATCACCAGGGTCTACACCCAGGCGAGCCACGGCATCGTCCCCCGCGACCGCGCCGGGATCCGGCAACTCGCGGCCGGCTGGGAGTTGCTGGATCCCGGCCTGGTCGACGTGATCCTCTGGCGCCCGGAACCCGCCGAGCTCGACGACGACCCGCTCGGCGGCGACGTCACCCGCTACTCCACCTTCGCGGGCGTAGGCCGCAGTTCCTGAAGTGTAGGGAATCGGTTGCCCCGGCGGCTCGAACACCTCGGGCCTGCGACGGCGTGCCCGTTCTCACTTCTGGCGGAGCAGCATGTCTCTCATTCGGGTGGCGGAAACTCTTGGCTGCCGTAGCCCAATGCGTGGGAGGATCGGGGCGTCCCGTCAACAGGCGCCGCCGGGGTGCCCGAGGTCTATCGACCGAACCGGTGGGAGTAAGAGGCGGCTCGCGGGGTGGTCGCACGCGTGATGCACGATCGGCATCCTGAGTAGGCCCTGCTGGACCCGGCACCCAGCGGCTTTCTTGGCGGATCTGCCAGCTCCTCGCTGTCCCATCTGGGAATCCGTCATCCCAAGTGAGTCCCTACGATGAAGCGACTCAGCTCTGCTGCATGTCCACGAAGCGGGAGTAGTGGCCCTGGAAGGCGACGGTGATGGTCGCGGTGGGGCCGTTACGGTGCTTGGCGACGATGAGGTCGGCCTCGCCGGCGCGCGGGGATTCGGCCTCGTAGGCGGCCTCGCGGTGCAGCAGGATGACGACGTCGGCGTCCTGCTCGAGGGAGCCGGATTCGCGCAGGTCGGACATCATCGGCTTCTTGTCGGTGCGCTGCTCGGGGCCACGGTTGAGCTGCGCGATGGCCACGATGGGCACCTCGAGCTCCTTGGCCAGCAGCTTGAGGTTTCGGGACATCTCCGAGACCTCCTGCTGCCGGCTCTCCGCCCGCCGGGCGCTGCCGCCGCTCATCAGCTGGAGGTAGTCGACGATCACCAGGCGCAGGTCGTGGCGCTGCTTGAGGCGGCGGCACTTGGCCCGGATCTCCATCATCGACATGTTCGGCGAGTCGTCGATGAACAGCGGCGCTGCCGAGACCTCGCCCATCCGGCGGGCCAGCCGGCCCCAGTCGTCGTCCGTCATGTTGCCGGAGCGCATGTGGTGCAGGGCGACCCGCGCCTCGGCCGAGAGCAGGCGCATGGTGATCTCGTTGCGGCCCATCTCCAGCGAGAAGATGACGGAGGTCAGGCCGTTCTTGATCGAGCAGGACCGGGCGAAGTCGAGTCCGATGGTTGACTTGCCCATCGCGGGACGGGCCGCGACGATGACCATCTGGCCGGGGTGCAGGCCCTGCGTCAGCGAGTCGAGGTCGGCGAAGCCGGTGGGCACGCCGGTCATCTGCCCCGAGCGGTTGGAGATCGACTCGATCTCGTCGAGGGCGCCCTCCATGATGTCGGCCAGCGGCGCGTAGTCCTCGGCGGCGCGCTGCTCGGTGACGTTGTAGATCTCCGACTGGGCGCGGTTGACGATCTCGTCGAGGTCGTCGCCCTCGGTCGCGTAGCCCATCTGCGTGATGCGGGTGCCCGCATCCACCAGACGGCGCAGGATCGCGCGCTCGTGCACGATCTCGGCGTAGTACCCGGCGTTCGCCGCGGTGGGCACCGACTCCATCAGGGTGTGGAGATACGCAGGGCCGCCCACCCGGGACAGCTCGTTCCGCTTGGTCAGCTCGTTCGCGACGGTGACGGCGTCGGCGGGCTCGCCACGGCCGTAGAGGTCGAGGACCGCGTCGAAGATCTGCTCGTGCTTGGGCTGGTAGAAGTCCCGGCCCTTGACCACGTCGATGACGTCCGCGATGGCGTCCTTCGACAGCAGCATGCCGCCGAGCACGCCCTGCTCGGCCGCCAGGTCCTGCGGCGGGGTGCGCTCGTAGCCGCCGCCCCCACCGGATCCGCCGCCCCCGCCGCCGTGGCCGTCACGTCCGCCCGGCTGGTTCCCGTAGTAGCCGTTGGACGGCGCGTAGGCGTCCTCGGGCGGCGGTTCGGGCAGCGGCGGCAGGCCCACGGTCCCGTCGAATCCGGACATGACGGGACCTCCTTCTTCTCGCCTCGGGCTTGGGTCGGAAGAACCACGGTAGGGCCAGGGACCGACGAGAGCGAGTCAGTCGTCCACATGCCCTGTGGATAACCTGGGGACAACTCGCCCCTGCTTGTTGAAAACCCGGGCACAGCTGTGGGTATCGCAGTGGACGACGCGGCAGTTTCCGTTGACCCGCAAGGATCGCGGGGCGCTGGCCTGGGCCGTCGTGCCCTCTCCGGGACGCACAGGCTGTGCACAAAAAAAACCGGGCGCCGCCTTCTTCCGAATGGGGGAAGGCGGCGCCCGGAAGCGACGACGCGTCAGCGGACAGCCGACGGTCTGTCAACCAGTGTCACCTCAGGCCGCGACGATGGTGACGCCCACGGTCGCGGAGACCTCGGGGTGCAGCCGGACCGAGACCTTGTGCGCGCCGACGGTCTTGATCGGCGTGGTGATCTCGATCTTGCGCTTGTCGACGGCCGGGCCGCCGGACTTGCTGACCGCGTCGGCGATGTCCGCCACGGTCACCGAGCCGAACAGCCGGCCCGACTCGCCGGCCCGGGTGGCCAGCCGCACGTTGAGCCGCTCGAGCTCGGACTTGAGCTCCTGGGCGTGGCCCAGGTCGCGCACCTCGCGGCTCTTGCGGGCCTTGCGGATGGTCTCGACCTGCTTCTCTCCGCCCTTGGACCACGCGATCGCGTAGCCCCGGGGCAGCAGGTAGTTGCGGCCGTAGCCGTCCTTGACCGTGATCACGTCGCCGGGGGCGCCGAGGCCGGTGACCTCGTGGGTGAGGATGAGCTTCATGTCGTTTATCCCTACCCTTCCCTTAGCGAACGGTGCTGGTGTACGGCAGCAGCGCCATCTCACGGCTGTTCTTCACGGCCGTGGCGACGTCGCGCTGGTGCTGGGTGCAGTTGCCGGTCACTCGACGGGCACGGATCTTGCCGCGGTCGGAGATGAACTTCCGCAGCAGGTTCGTGTCCTTGTAGTCGATGTACTCGGTCTTGTCCTTGCAGAATGCGCAGACCTTCTTCTTCGGCTTGCGCACCGGGGGCTTGGCCATGGTGTCTTACTCTCCTACTGAAAGATCAATCTAGAACGGGGGTTCGTCCGAGTAGCCGCCGCCCCAGCCACTGCCGCCGCTCGAGCCACCGGAGGTGGCCCAGGGGTCGTCCTGCTGGGTGTTGGCGGGGCCGCCGGACTGCTGGCCACCGCTACTACGCTGCACGGATCCGCCGCCGGACGGGGCGTTGTTGCCCCAGTCCCCGCCACCTCCGCCGTAACCGCCGCCCCCTCCGGAGCCGCGGCTGGCCTTGGTGACCTTGGCGGTGGCGAACTTCAGGCACGGGCCGATCTCGTCCACGTCGAGCTCGACCACCGTGCGCTTCTCGCCCTCACGGGTCTCGTAGGACCGCTGCTTGAGCCGTCCCTGCACGATCACCTGCATGCCCTTGGTCAGCGACTCGGCCACGTTCTCCGCGTACTGACGCCAGACCGAGCAGCGCAGGAACAGCGGGTCGCCGTCCTTCCACTGGTTCGAGTCCTTGTCGAAGGTGCGCGGGGTGGACGCGACGGTGAAGCCGGCCACGGCGGCCCCGCTGGGCGTGAAGCGCAGTTCGGGGTCGTTGGTCAGATTGCCGACGACGGTGATGACGGTCTCGCCTGCCATGGGGTCCTACTCGCCTTCCGCTGTTCGTAGCAGTGCCCGACGCGGAGTTACCGCTGGTCGGGACGGATGACCTTGGTCCGCAGCACGCCCTCGTTGAGGTTGAGCTGACGGTCGAACTCCTGCACCACCGCGGGGGTGGCGTTGAGGTTGATGACGGCGTAGATGCCCTCGGACACCTTCTTGCCGCCCTTCTTGATCTCGTAGGCGAGGCGACGGCGGCCCCAGATGTCGGTCTTCTCCACCGTGCCGCCGTTGGTGCGGACGACACCGAGGAAGTTCTCGACGGACGGAGCGATCTGGCGCTCTTCGAGGTCCGGGTCGAGGATGACCATCACTTCGTAGTGACGCATGTGCGTACCCACCTCCTATGGACTCATACGGCCGCGGGCTCTCCGCGGCAGGAGGGTCATGCATCGATCCAGGTCGGCTCGGCACGCTGCCGAACACGAACGTGGATCGGTCAAGTGTACCGGTACCTGATTGGCCTCTTGAAATCGGGACGATTCGGATCGAGAGTGAATGCTGGGCATGTGGGCGGCTACCCGAAGACGTGTAGCGCGTGACAGGCATGGAGGTCTCCCCTGTGAGCCAGACCGTAACCACCCGGCACCACCACTTCACTCTCAACACCGACGGCCGTCGGCACCCGATGGCCAACACGCTCACCCTGCTGGCCGGCTGCCTCGCGGTGGTCTCGGCCGTGAGCGCCTGGTACCCCTCGACGCACCTGGTCGGCTCCTGGACCGGCGGGTTCGGGCTGCTCGCCGGCCTGTGGTCGCAGATGGTCTCGGCGACCACCGCGGAGCGGTTCATCAACGTCAGCGCCATGATCGTCTCCGGGGTAGGGCTGCTCTTCGGCCTTGCTCACGGTGGACTCTACTGACGGGCACCGACAGTTTTCGGCCACTCTGTCGGTCGGGCTGTATAGAGTCGTGTCGTGACTCGAATCGGTGCGACTGTGGACCAGGCCGACCCGCTCGCCGCCGCGGTGGAACGCGGCGGCGACGCGGCGCAGATCCTGCTGGGCGACCCGCAGAGCTGGGGAAAGCCCGAAGCCACCTATCCCGGCGGCGCGGCGGCGCTCAGCAAGGCCGCGGCCGAGCAGGACGTGCGGATCTACGTCCACTCCGCGTACGTGATCAACGTGGCCTCGCCGAACAACCGCATCCGCATCCCGAGCCGGAAGCTGCTGCAGCAGAGCCTGACCGCGGCGGCCGAGCTCGGCGCGGCCGGGCTGGTCGTGCACGGCGGCCACGTGACCAAGGACGACGACCCCGAGGTGGGCTTCGACAACTGGCGCAAGTGCGTCGAGGGGCTCGAACTGCCGATTCCGCTGTTCATCGAGAACACCGCGGGCGGCAACCACGCGATGGCGCGCTACCTGGAGGCGATCGAGAAGCTCTGGGCCGCCGTCGGCCAGACGGAGAACGCCGGCCGGATCGGCTTCTGCCTGGACACCTGCCACGCCTTCGCCGCCGGGCTCGAGCTGGACACGGTGGTCGAGAAGGTGCTCGGCATCACCGGCCGGATCGACCTGGTGCACGCCAACGACTCGCAGGGCGGCTTCGCCTCCGGCCGGGACCGGCACGCGAACTTCGGCAAGGGCAAGATCGAGCCGGACCAGCTGGCCGCGGTCGCGGTCGCGGCGGCCGCGGCGGGCGCCGACTTCATCTGCGAGACGCCCGGCGCGGCGCAGGACCAGGCGGGCGATGTCGCGTGGCTGCGTGAGCGGGTCGGCGCGCGATCCGCTTAGATTACAAATCGTGCGCCTTCGGGCGCGCCGCGTAGTCGTTTGCGCGCCCGACTGTTCATACTGGTTCGCTGATGAGCCTTCAGGTGTGTGCGATCGACACGGCGCTGCATCGGCGGTTTCTGCTGGAGACGGCGGCCGCCGAGGGTGGCCGACGTGTCAGCTTCCTGCAGTCGCCTGCCTGGGGGCGCGTGAAGACCGCGTGGCGGCCGGAATCGCTCGGCTGGTTCAGCGAATCCGAGCTCGTCGGCACGGCGCTCGTGCTCTACCGCGACCTGCCCGCACTTCCGTTGCTCGGCCGCCGGTCCCTCGCCTATATCCCGGAGGGGCCGACGGTCGACTGGTTCGGCTCGGGCCGCGACGTGGCCGCGTGGATCAGGCCTCTGATCGCATACTTGCGTGCCCACGGCGTGTTCAGCGTCAAGCTCGGACCCAAGGTCGTCGCACGCCGTTGGGACGCGGCGAGTGTCAAGGCGGGCATGGCCGACGCCGCCTACACCTTGTTCGCCGATCTGCCCGCGGACGACGCTGCCGGCGCCGACGTTGAACCCGATGCGGGACGGCTCATCGCGGAGCTCGAGGCGCTCGGCTGGCGCAGGCAATGCTCGTCCGGCCAGGGGATCGCCGATGTTCAGCCGCGCCATTTCATCGAGATTCCGCTGCGCGGCCGGACACCCGACGACGTCTTCGCGGGCTTCAACACCCAGTGGCGTCGGAACGTACGCCTCGCCGAACGCGCCGGGGTCAAGGTGTGGCAGACCTCGATCGACGACCTCCCCACGTTCCACGCGATGTACCTGGAGACCGCTGAGCGGGATCGGTTCGCGCCACGCCCGCTGCCGTACTTCCAGCGCATGTTCCGCGAACTGCTCGCCGTCGATCCCGACGGCCTCCGGCTCTATCTGGCCGGTGCCGACGGGATCCCCTCGGCCGCGGCCACGATGGTCCGGTTCGGCCGCCGCGCCTGGTTCGGCTATGGCGCGGGCACCACTTCGCGCCGTGAGCTGCGTGCCGCGAACGCCCTGCAGTGGCAGATGATCCAGGACTGCCTGGACGACGGCCTCGACAGCTACGACCTGCGCGGCGTCGGCGAGACGCTCGCCCAGAACCACCCCCTGTTCGGCCTGCTGCGCTTCAAGATCGGGACCGGCGGCGACGTCGTCGAGTACCCCGGCGAATACGACCTCGCACTCAACCGGCCGCTCGCCCTCGCCCTGCGGATATACCTGCGCCGCCGCTGAAAGCAGGAGGACGCAGGTTTCCCCGGGCAGGAGAGGCTGGTTCAGGACATGCCGCTGACGTTCTACGTGGATCGACAGGCATGGCACGCTCACCACCGTCGCGTGGTAGCGGACCGGCCGACGCCGGTGCCCGTGCTCAAGGGCAACGGCTACGGCTTCACGCTGCCGGTTTTGGCCGAAGCAGCCCGGCAGCTCGGCCCGGCCGCGGGCGTCGACCGGATCGCGGTCGGCACGGCGCAGGAGGCGGCCGCGATCCTCGACCACTTCCCGCACGACATGGCGCTGCTCGAACCGTTCCTGCCCGGCGCCGAGTGGCTCGATCTGCCAGAGCGCGTCGTGCGCAATGCCGCATCGGTCGACGCGGTGCGGCTGCTCGCCGGGCGGCGCATGATGATCGACTGTCGCAGCTCCCTGCGTAGGCAGGGCGTGGCGCGCACCGAGCTGCGCGCGTTGCGGCAGGCGGTGCGCAGCGACGGCCCCGAGGGCTATTCGGTGCATCTGCCGATCGAACGGCCCGCGCACGCCGATCCGGTGCGCGAGGTCTCGGACTGGATCTTCGCGCTACGGGACGCCGGACTGGCGATCCCGGTCATGTACGTCAGCCACCTGTATCGGTCGGAGCTCGAGGCGCTCCGGCTGCGCTTTCCGCGCATCCGCTTCCGGCCGCGTATCGGCACGGACCTGTGGCTCGGCGACCCGTCGGCGATCGAGGCGCGGGCGACGGTGCTCGACGTGCTCCCGGTGGCCAGGGGCGAGCGGATCGGCTACCGGCAGTGGCGCACCCGGCAGGGCGGCTGGATCGTCGTGGTCAGCGGCGGCGCGGTGCACGGCGTCGGGCTCGAGGCGCCGAAGATCCTGCGCGGACTTCTGCCGCGAGCCAAGGAGGTCGGGCGTTCCGGGCTGCGCGCGGCCAACCGGACGCTCTCACCCTTCAAATGGCAGGGACGGCGGTGCTGGTTCGCCGAACCGCCGCACATGTCCGTCTCGATGATCTACCTGCCGGGCACGCAGGTCCCGCCGCGGCCCGGTGCGGAGCTCGTGGCGGAACTGCGGCACACGGCGACGCACTTCGACCGCGTCGCCATCGTCGAGGACGGCCCCGAGCCGGCGGCGCGCCGGCGCACGGTCGCCGCACCGCTGCCGCGTCAGGGCACGACCGGCGTCAGGCCCGCCGCGTGCGCCGGATCCGTCTCGTCCGCGTAGTCGCCCTCGTCGATCAGTCCGAAGCCGTACACGTCCTCGGCCCCGTCCAGCACACCGCCCGCCGGGTCGTCCATCCCGCTCATCCGCACCGGATCGCGGCGTGGATCGATCACGTCCCGGATCACCTGCACCGCGAAGAAGATCGTGCCCGCCAGGTGGATCGCTATGGCCAGGTCGTACGCGGGCTGCGGCAGACCGCGCAGCGGGGTGTTCAGCGAGACCAGGTACAGCCAGATCGCGCCGTAGTAGATGACCTCGCACACCTGCCAGACGATGAAATCGCGCCAGCGCGGCCGGGCGAGGACGGCCAGCGGGATCAGCCAGAGCACGTACTGCGGCGAGTAGACCTTGTTGAACAGGATGAACGCGCAGGCCACCAGGAACGCGATCTGCCCCACCCGCGGCCGGAACCTGGCGAGCCAGGTCAGCAGGCCGACACCGACGCAGGAGAGCGCGAGCAGCACCGCGAAGCCCGCGGACACGGCCGAGGAGCTCAGGTTCAGGTGCAGCGGGCTGTACTCCAGGAACAGCCAGAACGAGCCCCAGTCGGCGCCGCGGTTCTCGTTGAACGAGTAGAAGTAGGCCCAGCCGTGGAAGTTGACCGCCATGAACGGCAGGTTGACCACCAGCCAGGAGCCCACCGCACCGAGTACGCACAGGCCCCATTCGCGCATCTTGCCCGCGCGCCAGCACAGCAGCAGCAATGCGACGAGGATCAGCGCCGGGTAGAGCTTGGCCGCCGTGCCCAGGCCGAGCAGCACGCCCGCCACCACCGGCCGCTTGCGCGCCCAGGCCAGCAGGCCCACCGCGGCCAGGCCGACGGCGATCAGGTCCCAGTTTATGGTCGCGTTCAGCAGCAGACCCGGCGCCAGCGCGAACATCGCGGCGTCCCAGGGTCTCGATCCGGCCAGGCCTACCAGCGCGATCACCGAGATGCACGCGAAGATCAGCAGGAACCACGTCGTGATCACGTAGAACCAGCGGCCCTGGTTGTTCGTGTCGCCGGGGATGTGCTTGGCGATCTGCGCGGCGGTCTCCATCGCGGCGCCGGTCACGACCGGATACTCGAGGTAGTAGTTCGTGTTCGTCGAGTAGTACGGCACGTTGTTCGAGGCGAAGCCGCGGCCCTGGTACAGGTATGGGATGTCGCTGTAGCACATGTGCGTGTACTGCTGATTCCCGCCGCCGGTCCACGCCGTGGCGAAGCAGGGCTCACGCATCCCGATGCCGACGGCCGTGGTCAGCACGGTGAGCACCAGCAGGATGAAGGCGACGGAGGCGCGGCCGAGCGGGCCGAGCTTGGTGCGCGCCCTGCGGCCCAGCACTCCGCCGAAGCCCTCGGAGCCCAGATTCGCGACCGGATCGTCCAGACTCGGCGCGACGTCCCCGCCGCCGCCCGGCCGGCCCGGCTCGAGCGGCCCTTCGGTTTCTTCGAACGAGGGGGTGCTGACCGTCATGCGCAAACCCTAGCGGTGCTTCCTGAGTGAGGGCGCGCTCCGGGGCGCCGAACTGGCGATTTCCGCCGCGGAATCTTCATGATCTCCCCCGGAAAGCCCCGAGGGGCGCGACGGCCGGAACCGTCGCGCCCCTCGGGCTCAGCCTTTACGGACGCTAACCGCCGTTGCCATTGCCGTTCTTATTGCTACTCGTGGCCGTCGGTGTCCCCGCCGTCGCTGTCGTGGTACTCACGCACTGGCCGAACAGATTCTGCTGCTGGCATGTGTTCGTCGGCGTCGCCGTCGTGTTCGACGAGGTCGGCGTCGTCGACTGCTGGCTCGGCGTGGTGGACTGCTGGGTCGGCGTCGTCGCGGTGGCGGTCGGCGTGGTGGCCGTGACGGTCGGCGTCGGGCTGTTCATCACCGTGGCGCTCGGGTTCGTGGTCGGCTGGGTGAACGAGGTATCCCCGCCGAACGACGTGCCCTGCATCAGCGACATGAACTTCGACCAGATGCTGAACGGGTACATCGCACCGTAGTCGTTGCCGCCGCCGGCGATGTCGTCGACCGGGAGCTGGACGGCCTCCTGCTTTCCGTTGACGGTGATCTGAGTCCAGCGGCTGATGCCCACCGAGATCGAGAGCTTGCTGCTGTAGCCGTCGAACCAGATGCCCGCGGTGGTGTACTTGCCGTTGCCGTCGTTGCCGCCGCCGTAGCCGACCTGGTTCATCGCGGTCGTGGTGTTCGGCGTGATGTCCATGGTGGACGTGCCGGTCTTGCCCGCGATGTTGGTCATGTTCAGGCCGCTGGCCTTGTACGCGGAGTTCGCGGTGCCGTCGCTGTTGTGGATGACACCGCTCAGCATGCTGGTCTCGGTCTCGGCCACGTTCGTGCTGACCGGCTGCGACGTGGTCAGGGTCGGCTTCCAGTCGTAGTTGTTCGGACCCTTGATCTCCTTGATCTCGACCAACTGGTGCAGCGTGCCGTTCGCCGCGAGCACCGAGTAGGCGTCCGCCATCCGCGCCGGGTCCACCGCGCACACGCCCAGGGTGAACCGGACGTTGTCGCAGCCGCCCGAGGTGTCGGACCAGCCGGGGGTCTTCGAGGACAGACCGAAGGCCTCGGCCATCTTCTGGACCGCGCCGTACCCGCCCGGCTGTTGCTCCTCGATCCGCACGAACGCCGTGTTGATCGAGGCGTCCGTGGCCTGTTTCAGCGGGATCAGGCCCATCTTGGTGTGGCTGCCGTCGTTGGTGATGCCGCCACTGGCGTCACCGGCGTCTTCCGCCACCTCGGTCGCGTTCGTTTTGTCCGGCCATGGATCACCGCTGATGTAACTGTTCGTGGCCCAGTTGTTGGTCAACGCCGTCGCCAAGGTGAACGCCTTGAACGTCGATCCGCCCTGCGCCGTCAGCATCGTGGCCGTGTTCTCGTATGTATCACCGCCTCCGTAGAAGGCCACGAGATCACCGGTCGATGGATCGACGGCCGCGAGGCCTGGTTGCAGCGTCTTCTTGTCCAGGCTGTTCTCGCTGTTGAGCAGTTCTTGCTGGACGGCCTGCTGGGCCAGCCCCATGTCCTTCTGGTTGAACGTGGTGATGACGGAGTAGCCGCCGTCCGCGATCTTCGCCGAACTGGGCCCGGCGTTGGCCGAGCTCGCCGTGGAGTTGTACGAGTCCAACCACTGCGACGCGGCCTGCTTCATCTGCACGTCCGCATACGACTCGCCGGACGTGGTGGACAGCGGCACCGGTTTCGGCGTGTACGCGAGCGCCTGGTTGTATTCAGCCAGGGTCTTGATGTGCCCATACTGGTACATGTTGGTCAGCGTGTCGTGCCAGCGCTGCAGGGCCTTCGCCTTCGCCGCCTGGCCGTCCGCCGTCGAACTCGTCGATGGATCCCAGCCCTCGGAGTAGTACGAGGGCGAGTTGAGCATCATCGACAGGAACGCGGATTGCGAATCCTGTTGGTACGCCGGTTCCGCCGACATCTGGGCGAGCGAGATGTTGAACCAGGCCTTCACCCCCGCCGCGATGCCGGAGGTATTTCGGCCGAAGGGCGAGGTGTTGAGGTAGTCCTGCATGATCGTCTTCTTGTCGAACTTCTTCGCCAGTTTCAGCGAGATGAAGATCTCGTCGATCTTGCGGGACGTGGTCTGCGCCTGGGTAAGGAACGCGTTCTTCACGTACTGCTGGGTGATCGTCGAACCACCCTGGGTGCTGCCGCCCATGAGGTCGACCATGACGGCGCGGAGCGTACCCGTGTAGGAGACACCGGGGTTCGTCCAGAAGGTCTTGTCCTCCTGGGAGACCACGGCGTTCTGGATCGCCATCGGCATCTGGTTGTACAAGACGACCTGCCGGTCGGTGTTGCCGTCGGCCGCGAACTGGGTCGTGCCGTCGTCGAACATGTACGTGGTCGACTGCGCGAACGCCGCCGAGTGCGGGTCGGGGATCTGCACGGTCTCGTACTCGAAGGCGATGAAGCCGAGCATCAGGAAGATGCAGGCCAGGAAGCCGCCGGCGATCTGCCTGATCGACGGCAGCCAGCGCTGCCAGCCGTACTTGCCGGTGCGCGGGTAGTCGAAGTAGCGGTGGTAGCCGGTTTTGCGCACCGGGCCGTTCGGTCGATCGCCGCCCCGGGCGCGGGACCGGGCGGCCGCGCCGTTGCGCGTGGACCGGCCGTTGAGCGCGCTCTCCGGGTACTGGTCGGACTTGTTCTGGCTGGCCGCGTCGCCGCCGCGGGACGCGCGCCGCTCATCGAGCCGGCTGCGTCGCGGCGTGGGCACGCCGGCCGGCGCGTCCGCCGGCTCCTGCAGGCGCGTCTGCGCGGGGTCGTCGGAGTAATCGGGCGTCGAGTAGCCCGGGGCGTCCGCCGGGGAGGACGCGGGATAGCGCGGCGCCGCGTCGGAGGCGGCGCGGCCGCGTGAACCGCCGCCGCCCTGGCCGTAGCCGCGTCGGCCGCCACCGCCGCCCGCGGGGGGCGGAGGCGGCGGAGCGCCGTACCCACCGGGCGACCCGTAGCCGCTCGGGGGCTGTTGCGGCGGTTGCGCCGGCGGCGGTTGTTGGCCGTAGCCGCCACCCGCGGATCCGTAGCCGCGCGAGCCGCCGCCCTGGCCTGCTCCGCCCTGCCCGTTCCCCTGGCCGTAGCCGCGCGAGCCGCCGCCCTGCCCCGAGGAGCGAGGATCTTCGTCGGAAGAGTCGCCTCGTCCGTACTGGTATCCGCCCATCGTCCTGTGTGCTCCCTCGGCGCTTGGACACTCATGCCGTCCCCAGAAGACGGCTTTCCGCAGGGGCGCGGTTGCCAGCAGGGTACGCGGCTTCCCTGGAGTAGGTGAGCCAGGGTCGCCTTCTGCCCGGATTGGCGTTTCTTGGCGGAGATACGCCCGGAAGTGTCCGGGTTTACCGGGGATTCGGCAGCCGGGAATCCGCGGGACTTGTCAGAACACTCGGTCCGATCTATCGTGGAGATGTATCGCTTCGATACATCGGCGACGAGGTTTCCAGAAGGAGGGTACGGTGGCCAAGCGCTCCGGGGTGCTCGAGTTCGCCGTACTCGGTCTTCTGCACGAGGCTCCCATGCACGGTTACGAGCTGCGCAAGCGGCTCAACCTGGTGCTCGGATCCTTCCGCGCGTTCTCGTACGGCACGCTCTACCCCTGTCTGAAGGGTCTGGTCGCCTGCGGCTGGATCATCGAGGACCGGCCGGTGGTCGAGCCGCGCGGGACGGAGACCAACCGCCGCTCGAAGATCGTCTACAAGCTGACCCCCGCCGGGGAGGCGCGCTTCCGCAGCCTGCTCTCCGACGCGGGACCCTCGGCCTGGGAGGACGAGAACTTCGGGGTGCATTTCGCCTTCTTCGGGCGGACCGACGCGGCCATCCGGCTCCGAATTCTGGAGGGCCGCCGCTCGCGCCTTGAGGAAAGGCTGGATTTGATCCGCCAGCAGGTCACCAAGACCAGGGAGCGGATCGACGGATACACGCTGGAGCTCCAGCGCCATGGCCTGGAGTCGGTTGAACGCGAGGTCCGGTGGCTCAATGAGCTGATCCAGACCGAGCACAACCAGCACGACCAGCAGCAGGTGGGTCCGCCTGCGTCCTGACCGCCGACCGGGCCGCACCGCCGGCAACGTCAATGCGTTGTCGGTACTGTCCGATCTATCCGATTCCTGTCCCCTGACGATCCGCGGGCGCGAAGCAGACCGCCTGCGCGAAGATCGACTGAATTGAAGGAGTATTCACCGCATGGGTTCGGTTCGCGTAGCCATCGTGGGCGTGGGTAACTGCGCCTCCTCTCTCGTGCAAGGCGTCGAGTACTACAAGGATGCGGACCCGTCCACCCGCGTCCCGGGTCTGATGCACGTCCAGTTCGGCGAGTACCACGTCAGCGACCTCGAGTTCGTCGCCGCGTTCGACGTGGACGCCAAGAAGGTCGGCCAGGACCTCGCGCACGCCATCCACGCGTCGGAGAACAACACCATCAAGATCGCCGACGTCGCCCCGACCGGCGTGACCGTGCAGCGCGGCCACACCTTCGACGGCCTCGGCAAGTACTACCAGCAGACCATCGACGAGTCGGCCGAGACGCCGGCCGACATGGTCCGCGCGCTGAAGGACTCCGGGGCGGACGTGCTGGTGTGCTACCTGCCGGTCGGTTCGCAGAAGGCCGTCGAGTTCTACGCCCAGTGCGCCATCGACGCCAAGGTCGCCTTCGTCAACGCGCTGCCGGTCTTCATCGCCGGCACCAAGGAGTGGGCTGACAAGTTCACCGCGGCGGGCGTCCCGATCATCGGCGACGACATCAAGAGCCAGGTCGGCGCGACCATCACGCACCGCGTGCTGGCCAAGCTGTTCGAGGACCGCGGCGTGATCCTGGACCGCACGATGCAGCTGAACGTCGGCGGCAACATGGACTTCATGAACATGCTCGAGCGCGAGCGCCTGGAGTCCAAGAAGATCTCCAAGACCCAGGCCGTGACCTCGCAGCTGTCGCACGACATCGGCAAGGGCAACGTGCACATCGGCCCGTCGGACTACGTGTCCTGGCTGGACGACCGCAAGTGGGCCTACGTGCGCCTCGAGGGCCGCGCGTTCGGCGACGTCCCGCTGAACCTGGAGTACAAGCTCGAGGTCTGGGACTCCCCGAACTCCGCCGGCGTCATCATCGACGCCGTCCGCGCCGCGAAGATCGCCCTGGACCGCGGCATCGGCGGCCCGATCCTGTCGGCCTCGTCCTACTTCATGAAGTCCCCGCCGGTCCAGTACTCCGACGACGAGGCCCGCGACGCCGTCGAGAAGTTCATCAAGGGCGAGGTCGAGCGCTAGTCCTGGACGACGCCTCTGGTCATGGCCTCTAGTCGTGCTTGAGTCGTGCTTGAGCCGTACTCCAGATGTCGATCTCTGGTCCAGTACCGGCCCGCTGGTCTACAGCATCGTGCCCCGGTTACGCTGACCCCCATGTCACGCAAGGTGTTGTGGGGGATCGTGGCCGGGGCGCTGCTCGTCGCCGGCTACCTCTACTGGGTCAACTCAGGCAAGCAGACCAACCTCGCCGTCGGCGACTGCGTATCGGTCAGCTCCGGCAACGGCAACCAGATCGACACGGTCAAATGCTCCGCCGCGACCGGCGTCTACAAGGTGCTCGCCAAGTTCCAGGGCACCGACTCCAACCAGTGCGACACCGTCCCCGGCACCGTGAAGTCCTTCGTCCTAGACCAGCCCAGCACGAACGGCCTAGTACTCTGCGCCGGCCCGGCGAAGTAGGCCTAGCGCCAGCCCCGGGGCCTGGTGACGCAGGCGGCCGACAAAGGCTCAGGCGAGTGGAGTAGACCCGGTGACGTACAGGTCACGGAACGGAAGTCGTTTGCCCGGCGCCCAGCATCTCGTGAGAGACTTGCCGCAGCCAGGAGGGCTCGCCTAGTGGCCGATGGCGGCGGTCTTGAAAACCGCTAACAGGTAACCCCTGTTCGTGGGTTCGAATCCCACGCCCTCCGCTC